>JAKJGF010000399.1 GCA_022704525.1 Bacillota bacterium
CCTGCAATCTGTCTAAAAATTCACTTGCTTCTTCCATTATAGTAAGATCTGCAGCAAACTGTGTGTCAAAAACATAGTCAAAGCCAAGTTTTTTCAGTGCTGCCACCAGATTATGTTCCATATTCATACCAGGTTCGAGTTCAAAAGCTTCTCCAATAGCAGCCCTTACAGAAGGAGCAAACTGGGCCACTTTTATAAGAGATTTATTATCAAGTGTACCAAAAAGCTCCTGGGTATGATTCTTTTCAACAAAGGCAGCCGTGGGACAGACATTTATACACTGACCACAGCCAGTACAGACACTGTCTTTGAAAGGCATCTCGTAGGCAGACATAACAACAGTCTTAAATCCTCTATGAGCATAACGAAGGGCATTTACCTTTTGGATCTCCGAACATATTCTTATACATCTGCCGCAGAGGATACATTTATTGGGATCTCTTATTACTGAATATGATGAAATATCTTTTTCATAATGCTTCTTTTCACCTTCAAAGTGCCTGTTTCTTATACCTATAGCATAGGCAAGTCGTTGTAATTCACAGTTACCATCTCTTTCGCATATATGACAGTCTTCAGGATGATTATCAAGTATAAGTTCTACTATGTCTCTTCTTGCAGTCCTGAGTTCCTTTGTATTTGTGTGAATTCTCATACCATCGTAAACTGGGAAAGTACAGGATGCAGCATAATTTTTCATACCTTCCACTTCAACAATACAGACCCTGCAAGCACCCTCAATCGAAAGTTGAGGATGATAACAGAGTCGGGGTATATGAAAACCCAGTTTATCTGCTGCCTGCATTATAGTCTGACCATCTTCTACTTTATACGGGCTGTTATTTATATAAATAGTAATTTCGCTCATAGAATTATCTCTCCTTATAATTTACTTATAGCATTGAATTTACAGGTGTCAAAACAAAGGCCGCATTTAATACATTTTCCTATGTCTATAACATGTTTTTTCTTGGCCATACCTGTTATTGCTGTTACAGGACAGATTTTCTTACAGGCACCACATCCTGTACAGGAGTCATTTATAATATAACTTATCATTGATCTACAGGCACCGGCCCGGCACTTTTTGGATTTGATATGTTCTTCATATTCGCTTCTAAAATTTTTCAGTGTAGAAAGGACAGGATTGGGTGCAGACTGACCCAGGCCGCAGAGGGAAGATTTTTTTATCATATTTGCAAGTCTTTCCAGCTTTTCTATATCTCCTTCTTTCCCGTTTCCTTCTGTAATTCTTGTTAATATCTCAAGCATCCTTTTTGTACCTTCTCTACAGGGTGTACATTTCCCACAGGATTCATTCTGCGTAAATTCCAGAAAATATCTTGCAATATTTACCATACAGGAGGTTTCATCTATAACAATCATACCTCCTGAACCCATCATAGTACCAGCACTTATTAACGATTCATAATCTACTTTTGTATCCAGATATCCTTCCGGAAGGCAACCTCCTGAAGGGCCACCTATCTGAAGGGCCTTAAATTTTTTATTACCTGGAAGCCCTCCTCCTATATCATATACAATTTCTTTGAGGGTCGTTCCCATAGGAATTTCTATAAGTCCAGTATTTTTCACCATTCCTGCAAGGGCGAATACCTTTGTGCCTTTACTTTTTTCAGTTCCTATAGAACTAAACCAGTCCGAACCATCCAATATTATAACAGGTATATTCGCCCAGGTTTCAACATTATTAATGA
>JAKJGF010000400.1 GCA_022704525.1 Bacillota bacterium
TTTACTACTTCCTGAAGAATTATCTCCGTTTTCTTCTGAGCCTGTGCAAGTTCTTCAATTCTTACTTCCGTTTTCTTCTGAGCCTGTGCAAGTTCTCCGACAGTAACAGACAATTCCTTAACTATATTTTTTAATTCCGTAAATTCATCTTTTAATTCTTTAAACTCTGTTTTAGTGACAGTATTTCGAAGCTCTTCATACATTCTTCCCATTATTTCAACGATCTTTTTAGCAGATTTACTGTCCATAGTTTCGCTCAGTTCCTCATACATTTTTAAAGTATTTATCACAGAATCACCTCCTTTTATTTTAATAATAACATTTATATTGTTATGAATCAATATATTTCTATTTGCAGGTATAGCAAGAGTTACTGACGTTTCAGAGTAGTGATTGCAAAATTATGTAAATAAAAAATATTCTGCTATAGAGCAGGAAGTGAAAATTAAAATAAAAAAAAGGGCTCTTAAGAATACAATGTGACGAGATGTGGTCTTTTGTTTATAATAAAGATAATAAACAATGGATATGGTTGGCTATGGATGCAGGTAGAAGAGAAATAACAGGTTTTTATGCAGGCAGTCGTAATTATAATGATACGCTGGTTTATAGGTAGATATTATATTTACCACTATCTCTTCAGGACTATCTAATAATAAATTAATATATCAGGAAAGGCTTTTACATTCAGAACTGGCAAATTTTTTTTAACTGAATCTACATAGTTATAATAAATATGTTATAATCTCTATTATAAATAAATATAAACTTTTAAAGTATTGATTATAAAGGAGGTTTTTATAAATGTTTTTCAAGAAAGCCCTTATTACAATCCTCATAATATTATCTCTTAATCTTTTGCCTGTTCTGGCACAGACATCCCATGAGTGGGAGAATAAAGGTGATGAACTTTATTCTCAGGGAAAATACGATGAAGCCCTTCAGTGCTATAATAAGGCCCTGGAAATAAACCCTGAGAATGGTTATGCCTGGTATAGCAAAGGTTTTATACTCTATAAACAGGAAAAATATGAAGAAGCCCTTAAATGTTATGAAAAAACCCTTGATATTACAGATGATTACGGTGATGCCTGGAAAGGAAAGGGAGATGTCTTATTTATTCAGGGAAAATATGAAGATTCTCTTAAATGCTACAATAAGGCACTGGAATGTGATAAAAAAGTGGGTGATTTTAAGAGTGAACCTTCTCTCTTAAGTAAAATAGGGAATGTCTATTCTAAAACAGGTGATTACTCCGGTGCCCTGGATTATTATAATAAGGCCATAGAAGGTTATAAAAAGCTTGGAGACATAAAAGCTGAACCTTCGCTTTTAAGTAAAATAGGAAATGTTTATGCTGATATAAATGATTACTCAAAAGCTCTGGATTATTATAATAAATCCCTTGAAGGTTACAGGAAACTGGGTGATGAAAAAGGTGAAGCCTCTATTACAGGAATAACAGGAAATGTTTATTTTACACTTGGTGAATATTCTAAAGCCCTGGATAATTATAATAAGGCTCTGGAGTTACAGAAAAAACTGGGAGATAGTAAAAGTGAAGCCTCTCTTTTAAATAGAATAGGGAATGTTTATACCGGTCAGAGTGATTATGAAAAAGCTCTCGATAATTATAATATGGCTCTTGAGATATATAGTAACCTGGGAGATAGAAAGAATGAGTCCTCTACATTGAATAAGATAGGAAATGTTT
>JAKJGF010000401.1 GCA_022704525.1 Bacillota bacterium
GGTAATTTTTCTGACAGATACTACAATAAGCAGAGTCTCCCCGGTATACAGACCCAGAGTTTATCAGGAGGGAATAAAAATCTTAAACCCTGGTGTGTAAATTATATGAAATCCAGTGGCACAGGATCATTTACTATTAATGGATTATCTCTGGGAGGTTTATTATTTAATTAATAGCTTTCAGTCCTCAGCTTTCAGCTTTTTTCCTTAAGCTGATTACTGATTACTGATAGCTTTAAACATAAGTTTATGTATTTTAATTATAGTATATTTCATAACTCATTAGAATTTAAATAATTTGTGATGCGTAATGCGTAACAGGTTAATCTCACGCATCATACATCACGCTTTACGCATTAGGAGGTTCTTAATTATAGATTGTTATGAAACTAACTATAATAGCCTTCAACTATCAGCAGGCAGCTAATGCTTATAGAATTGTCCGAGCCTGTTGTTGATAGCCAGGTTAAAACTAAAGGAAGGAATAGAGAGCTGATAGCTAATTAAATGAGTCATAAAGTAATAGCAGCAAGTTATGGCAGAATTGTTTCAGTAAAATATTCCCCCTGTGGCAGGTATCTTGCTTTTGCAGGAGGAAGAGGGATATTTGTTTATCTCATGGAGGATATTAGCCTTTACAGAATATTTTTGACCAGTAGTCCTGTAAGAGCTATTGCTTTTGCCCATTATGGGGGAAAAATCATATCTGCCTGTGAAGATGGTCAAATCAATATCTGGGATTTATCCAGTGGTGTATCA
The DNA here is from genome assembly GCA_022704525.1 of Bacillota bacterium. Lineage (GTDB taxonomy): Bacteria > Vulcanimicrobiota > SpSt-956 > SpSt-956 > JAKJGF01 > JAKJGF01. The sequence continues at coordinate 760 of JAKJGF010000401.1, forward strand.
GACAGGGAAATTAAGGAAACATTTTCTCTTACCACTATTAGTATTAATTTTTCAGAAGATATAATTATCTGTGGAGGTGAAGAAGGAGAGATATCCCTGAGAAGTCTGAAAAATCTGGAGTGTATTTATGCTATAAAAGGCCATGAAAAAAGGGTTAATGCTATTGCTATAAAAGAAAATTTTCTGGCATCAGGAAGCAGTGATGGCAAAATAAAATTATGGCAGGAGGAGAAAAATGAGATTAAGGAATTACTAATACTGGAAGGCCATAATGATGAGGTTTTATCTCTTATATTTACTCATAAGGACTTTCTTGTTTCCGGTGGAGAAGATGGTTTTATAAATTTCTGGACTATCCCTGAAGGCAGACTGCAAAAAAGTATAAAAAGAAAAAATGGCATAACTGCACTGGCTTCAGATAGTGTGGAAGACATTCTTTTATCTGTGTCCAGCCCGAGATATTATGGAACTTTTGCAGAGGATGTTATAGAAATATATGATCTCAGAGAAGAAATGGTTATACAAAAAATAGAGGAAAAACTTGAAGGGATTGTTTCTATTTCCATAAATCCGGGAGGGCAGTATATAGCAGCAGGAGGATTTAATGAAACCGTTAAAATCTGGCATAAAGATAAAAATTATTCTTTTTATGGTAAACTACAGAGACATAAAGGTCTTATGAGGCTTATTAAATTTACCCCTCATGAAACAAATCTGGTTTCAGCAAGTTCTGATGGTACGGTCATATTCTGGCATATGGCAACAGGAGAAATTACAAAAAAAATGGAGCTAAAGGGTGAAGATTTAAAGACTCTGGCCTTTTCTCCCTCAGGTTCTCTTATGGCTATAACTACAAAGATTAAGTTTAATTTCGGGGATCAAAAAGATAAACACATAAAAATCCGTGATCTTATTACAGATAAGGAAAGATATATTCTTCCGGGACACAGAGAT
>JAKJGF010000207.1 GCA_022704525.1 Bacillota bacterium
GATGTTGTGGTATGGGTTCACCCTATATGATGAATCCTATGATGATGGGCGGAATGATGAATCCTATGATGATGGGCGGAGGTATTCCCGGAATGGATGCACTTGCTATGCAGACATCAATGGCACTGGGATATCCGCCAGGTATGAGTCCTATGTACGGAGGAGGAGCATATCCACAGTCTGATCAGTTAATTCAGGGTATGTCAAATCTCGGCGGAGGTGTTGGTTCAGTTGTTGGCGGTTTAGGTGGAGCTATGTACGGTGCTGCCCTTGGAACCTGTATTTTCCCCGGAGTTGGAACAGTTATAGGAGGTCTATTAGGTGGTATTGCCGGTAGTTCAATAGGCAAATTTATTGGCGGTGCAATCGGATCAGTAGTAGGCGGAATTGCCAGCGGAATTAAGAATATATTCAGAGGCTGGTAGTACCTTTATAAAATAAGCACCGGAGAAATCCGGTGCTTATTTTTTTATCTTGTCATTTTACTCTGATAAGGACAGTAAAGATCAGGAGCATTTAAATTTTTATAATTATAAAGTGCCCTTGCTCTGCATCCTCCCCTGCAGGAGTTATATTGGTCACAGCCAAGACATGTGGGATTACCTTTAAATTCTCTAAAAAGTTTGATTATAGGAGCATTATCCCATAGTTCTTTTAGAGAGTATTCTCTGAGGCTTTCTTTTGAGGGTTGATGGCTGAAAAAACCGCAGGGATAAATAAATCCCTGAGAATTTATGTAACATACCTGACTTCCTCCTATACATCCAAAGTGCTGATAAACTCCTCTGTGCTGTGTTTTAAAAGGCAGTGAAGGTATAACCATTTTGAGTCCTGTATAACGTTGAAGTTTTTGTGCCATGTTTCTTACATTCCATGCCTCTTCATAACTGAGTGTAAGATTGCTATCTGAAGCTCTGCCTATGGGAAGGGCATAATCAAACTGTATACCTTCAAAATTGAGATTTTCCGCCAGTCTTATAAGGCCGGGAAGCTCACTTATATTCTGTTTTACAAGGGTTACATGGATATAAGAAGGTAAAGAAGAATATTCTTTTAAAAATTTTATTCCTCTAAGAGCTTTTTTATAAGTATTTTTCCCTCTTAAGAATTCATATGTTTTTTGTGATACGCCATCAAAGCTCACATTCAGTCTTTTAAGCTTGAGTTCATTCAGTTTCTGGCTGATTTTTTTATTAATAAGCACTGCATTTGTAGAAAGAGATGTATTTATTCCCATTTTATTGGCATATTTTATTATCTCCAGTAGATCGGAACGGCAAAAGGGTTCGCCGCCGCCGATACTCAGTTCACACGTTCCTATCCCGGACATTTCATTTATTAGATTTATAATTTCTTTAGTGGTTAGCTCCTTATCCAGAGGTTTTCCTGAATCTGAAAAACAGTGTACACATGTAAGAGGGCATTCTTTTGTTACCTGAAGATGAACTCTCAGAGGTGAATAGAGGTGAGATGTCTCTGCCTCGGTATTCTTAAAAATACCCAGAAAGCATTTATTATTATCCAGAAGTTCTATATTTTCGCAGAGCATTAAAAAGGTGTTAAAAGATTTTTGAGAGAATTTTTCGGAAAACTGTTCATACAGAGTATTAATAGATTGCCCTTTACTGTATTCAAATATCTCTGTGGCATCCTTATCAAAAGGGATGTATTCACCTATTTCTCTATCGTAGATTAAACATCCAAAGAATTCTTTTCTAGTAATAAAACGAGGATGCAGATTTTCGGTCATAAGAATCAGGCAAACCTCTCTATATATTTACCTTATTAAAATAACCATTCTTATCTTAATTAATAAATTTAAAGAAGTAAATTCTCCTACTCCTCTATCACTTATATGCTATAAACATATTTCGGGATATATGAAAAATATCCTTTGAATATGTGCAAAAAAATTGGAGAAAAGAGAAAATAGGATTATTTCTGGAGGATAATCCTGATAAAGAAAGAAGTTTTAAAAATCTATGTATTACAGTGGTTTAGAAAAGAAAATCATACAGGACTGTTTAAGAGCCAGGGCCGGTGAGAGGATTTTAATTACTGGCCATGATTTTACTTCTGATTTAATAGAAAGCCTTCGGCAGGAGCTTAGAGCTATTAAAGCTGTAGATATAGTAATAACCTGGTCTGATAGAATAATAGTAGAACTTATAAGAAATCTGGGAGTAAAAGAGGCTGCTCTCAGGATAATGCCTTTCTTTTCAGAAAAAAAAACCTTTCATTTTCTTCACAGGGAAATAGAGGCAGATAAAATAATTGTAATAATTCCACCTACAGATAATTATTTAGATTTTCTTTCAGTAATATCGTATATGAAGCCTTTTGAAGATAATTATCTTTATAATTTGTTTCAACTTCAGAGGATGAATGTTCCGGGCCTTCTTATTGACTATCCTTTTGATACTAAAACCAGAAATTTGTTAGAAAAAGAACAATTTGATCATCTTCTGAGTAGTTACCGAAATGCAATAGGTGTAAATTTTCAGGAAATAGGCAATTTAAACAGGAGAATTGTTCCATTTTTAAAATTCGGAAAAGAAGTATTAATTAGATCAGATTACGGAACAGATTTAAGGTTTATAATTAATGGAAGGTTTCCCTGTGAAGAAGAGGGAAGACTGGGTTTTCAGACAAGTTTCTGTCAGCTGCCGGGAGGAGAAGTTTTTATAGCCCCTCTTGAAGAAAGCGCCTGTGGAGTTTATATGATTGATATAAGTGATTATGGTTTTATTCTGGGTATGAAATTTCAAGATGGTGTACTTATGGATGCTTTAGATTCCAGGGGCATAGAAAATGACAAAGCCAGGAAAATAATAAAAGAGATGGGTCTTTTAAGAGAAAGACTTGGAGAATTTGGTATAGGTACAAACAGTCAATCTCCTCCACTTCTAATAGGAACAATCTCGGAAAAATCCCTGGGGACAGTTCATATAGCTCTGGGAGAAAATCGCTCTTACGGGGGAAAAAATGCCAGTGCTATACATTATGATTTTGTAAGTACTAAAAATGACGTTTTTGTTGATGGAAAGAAGATTATGGAAAAGGGAAGGATTATTGTTTAGTGAGAAGTGAGTAGTTCTTACCTCTCACGTTTCGCGTCTCTCCTTGATAGTTCTCTCTCTGCTTCTATTCCTAAATTTTGCAGTGTGGAAATTTTTCTGGATGCTTCAAAGATTTCATTTAATCCTGTATCCAGATGGTCAGGATTTTCATCTTTAGTGTAATTCTTCATAATTTTTATACCATGTTTCATATCCTTTAAGCTATCTTTAAATAATCGGTAAATCTCCGGGATGATTTTCATATTCTTTCCTTTAAGTTCATCTCTTACATGTTTTAATTTTTTTTCCATCTCTTTTAGAATATTATTAAAATCTTTTTTTGTTATTTTACCATCTTCAATCTCCTTTGTTACTTCCATAAGTTCTTTTAGATTATCAGTTATTATATATTCGAAATTTTTTATTTCATAAGTTTCCGTATGTTTTCCATCTGTCCCTGTCTGTGCTACTTTAGGTAGTAAAGAACGGCATATGGCACATGTGTCTCGATAAAGACTGTTTTTGTGGCCGCATCTCAGGCAGATAACTTTGGTTATTATATCAGCAGATTCATATAATAACCCCAGAGAGGTAAAAAGTTTTTCTGTAGCTTTTAAAATTATATCAATACCTTTTTCTATATGATGTTTATCTCTGTTTTTAAGATAATTCAACCCTTCCTGATATAGATTTATATTAATTAAGACTTTTTCATATTCTTCCAGAAATGTTACACTGTCAGGATTCCAGCTTAAAGGGTATATTTGTTTTTTTGTACTTTCTATGAATTCTTTTAGAAAGTTTATCTTTTCTTTAAGGGCTTCATATGGAAGTTCTCCTTTATGCACTGCTTTGACTGCAAGTATAAGTTCACTCATCAGGGGAGATTTTGATGGAGGTGTAATTTTTTTTTCCTTTTCTCGCATTCTGGTAAGAATATAAAATAAATCTTCTGTAATAGTTACTATTTTATTAATATTTTGATATAGAAGCTCTTTGTTTTTGTTTTCCGGATATTTATTTATATTGCTGATTAGTTTATGAAAATATGCCAGTTGTTCTCTGAGTTTCCTAGTATCTTTATTAGCTTTATCAATTTGCAGATTTTCATAGATTAAAATCAGTTTCTTATAAAGTCTTTTAAGGATAATACATAATTCAGATAATTCTTTAAAATTTATTTCGTTTTTTGTTATATCTATTAATGTATTTATATATATGGATTTAGATGACCAGTTTTTTTTAGTCATTTTGTTCTACTTTAGTAAGGATGAATATACTTGTAAACCATAAAAATAATAATAAATAGAAAATCAGATGGTATTTAAGTAAGTAAATTCTTAAAATAATATCCTTTGTTATACCTGCTACTTCACCATCAATCAAACCTGTAACAAAAAATAAAATAAGGTATAATATAAAGTATTGACTTTTAGACTGAATATTATGTTCAATTCCCAGATAAATAAGAAATAGAGTGAGAAGCAGATACATATGATAATGAGGCCAGGATCTCGGTATACAAATAAGAAGCAGTAATATAAATGTCCCTATTTCCAGATAGATTTTTTCAGTGTTACATTTTATTTTGACTGGCTTTAGTGTTACATAAAATATAAAAAATGTGATCAGCCATATCAAAATATTACCTGTTAATGGTGAGTTAATTAGTGGTGTCCTATAGTCTGTGGTTTTAAAGTAGCCATTTATACAGGCAGAAAGAGATTGATTTGCAACATAGTCAAAATATATACTCTTTGGTGTGTTGCTCAGATACGCAATATATATATGAATAGAACCTGTATAAATAATTACCGGTAACATAAGTAGTATTAGAAAGATAAGTGTTGTAATGATGGATTTATAATCTCTTTTAACTAAAAAATAAACAAGGAATATAACAGGAAATATTTTTAATGAAATTGAAAAGGCTAATATAAAGGTAGATATTATTTTTTTCCCTTTTGCATAAAATATACTGAAAAGAGTAACAAGGAATAGCATAATGATACTTAACTGTCCTGCAAAAAGGCAGTCGATAGTAGGTGAAAAGAGAAAAGATACAGGTAAGGCCATAAGAAAAATTATTATTGTTTTTCTTATTCCCCAGGTTTTAGCTCTTACTGACAATAATAAAATTATATTTAAGCACAGTATAAGGTGGCTTAAATAAAAGTTTAACCATATGGACTGTGAAGGCTTTAAAAGTGCAAAAGGAAGATAAATAACAAATAATAGAGGAGGATATTCACACCCGAGCCTTGTTTTTTCTCCACGGGACTTATTCCATTCTCTTAATTTCTCTACATTATATATTATATCATGACGTTTGTTATATAATGCACTTGAGCCGTTCTGATAGGCTTTAAAATCAAGTCCAAATCCGGGTTTTTCAGGAAATACTGTCCAGAGTCTTATATAATCGGGCCCGCGGTAAATGATAAGCAAAGTAAGTCCCAGTAAAAAAATAATAAGATATGTATATGATGAATTATTTATCGTTTTAGTTTTAATATTCGATTCCATGTGAGGTTTATCCTTTCAAGCCCCTCAATGGCGAATCTATGAAAGGGACTTATGGTGAGAGCTCTGGAGTAGAAGTAGTGGGCTCGTCGCCAGTCGCCTATTTGTTCAAAAATTAATCCCTCAATCCAGTAAACATCAGCAAAATCAGGTTCGATGTTTCTTGCAAAATTAATCTCCCTTAAAGCTCCAGTATAGTTATTATTGTCAAGAAACCACAGAGCTTTAATACAGTAAGTATAACCGGATCTATAGGGGCTATAAGATAGAGATTGGGAAAAGTATTTTTTTGCTTCACTTTTCATACCCATTTCTCTATAAATCAGACCAGTATAGTAATAGATTATGCCCTGGAAAGGATTTATAGAAAGGGCATTATCAAATTCTTCTACGGCAGAGTCGTATTTTTTTTGATACATATTTATAAGACCGAGATTTATATAAGCATAGGAATTGGTGGGATAAGTTTTAAGAAAATCTCTCAGTTTTTCTTCTGCCTGTGAAAAGTTTCCTGTATTTAGATAAGATATACCGAGACAAAAAAGTACAGATTTATTACCGGGATCAAGATATAATACCTTTTTGTATTGTTCTATTGCCTCTTCCCACTGATGCCTGTTCTGATATATGGCACCAAGGGCAAAAGGCACATCTATATTGGTCGGGTCAAGTTCTATAACTTTATTAAATTCAATAATTGCTTCATTACTTTTTTTCTGGGTATAGTAAATTTGACCAAGGAGATCATGAAAATTTATATTTTCTGGATCTAATTGTAGTCCTTCCTTAAAAATAGTTATGGCCTCCTCGAAACATCCGAGTTTGTAATAAGCAAAACCGAGATATTCTATAGCCTGGAGGTTTTTGGGTTCTACTTCTCTGGCTTTAATATAACAGGCAATGGCCTTATCGGAAAAAGCAAGACTATCGTATAAAAGTCCAAGAGAAAGATATACGCCTACATTATGGGGATCGTATTTCAGACCTTCTTCGAATTCTTTTATGGCTTCATTATATTTATTTTCAGCAATGTAAACCCTTCCAAGCCCAAAATATCCCTCCTCATTCTCCGGGGATAGTTCTATTACTTTATTGAAACTTGAAAAGGCAAGTTCCCTGTCATTTTTGTTCAGCCCTATTTCTCCTAAATATAGATAGGCTTCTATAAAATCAGGTTTTTTGTCGATTATATAGTTAAATTCCTTTATGGCAGATTCGTTATCACCGGCCCTTCCGTAAATTTGCCCTTTTGTATAATGCAATTCTATATCATCTGGAGAAAAAGTTAAGAGCAATTCACATTTCTCCATAGCTTTTCTGTAATCACCGGTATTCATATATATGAGGGCGAGTCCTTTATTTGCTTCTCTGTTATGAGGGAAAAGATTTAATATCCTCTCATACTCATTCTGACTTTCTGTGAAATTTCCCATTGAAAGGTATACATTTCCTAACTGTAAAGAAAGATTTAAACCGGCAGGATCACATTTTTTTGCTCTCTGGAAAGATTCCAGAGCAAGTCTCTGATTTTTTTGCATTATATAAATTAATCCCAGATTATAGTGGGCTATAGAGTTATGAGGAGAAAAATAGATTACCCTATGAAATTCTCTGAAGGCTTCTTTTATTTTACCTTCCAGAAGATATTTATTACCTGAAGAGAGGTGCTTTTCTATATCAAAAATTTTCTTTCCCTTCTCCTTTTCATATACAGGGGAAATATTATCTGCAAGAACTGAAGAAAGGGATAAGAGAAAAATTGTTATAAATAAAATAATTTTATAACCTTTTTTCACTAAGTCTTTTACCTCAAGCAATTATTTTCAGCTTTAAAATTCTTTACTTAAAACATTTATCCTTCTATAGAGATTTCGGAAAATAAAATTATATTTGCCTTTTCATTTATCTTCTTCCTTAAAAATTGGTATAAAGTTTGCAGGAAAAATATGAGTATAGAAGAAATGTGAGATCTGGAGGCGAACATTGAGAACGCCCTGGTTAACTCATCATCTATAATACATTATAATTTTAAAGGAGGACAAATTATGTTTCGTTCAAAAATTTTATTAGTATCTATGGTTCTTATAATTACAGTCAGTCTATCTCTGTTTCTTATAACACAGGTCAGAAGTCAGAATGGTGATAGCTCAATAAAGCTGAATTATTCCAATATAATACCTGAAGATAAGGCTAAAAATATTTTAACTCTTGAAGGCAATCCCGTTGAAGCTATAATGCTGTATCAAAATGATACACTCTATGTATGTGCCGATGACATAATGAAGATTCTTGGCCTTACAGGAGGTTATGATTTAGAAAAAAGCAGTTATCTCATTAATGGACAGGAATTTTCTACGGGAAAAGTGTATGAAGTAAATATTAGTTCTAAGAAAAAAAATATAGTATTTCTGCCTGTTGTTGATCTTCTGAAATTTTTAAAACTCAGGTATACTCTTTCTAATTTAGGTGAATATCCTACTGTGAGGATTCAGACAAGCAGTTTTTCTCTTCCGACTCCTACTCCCTTACCGGTTGCAGCAGGTACTTCTGCTCAGGGTACAGTTGCTCCCACTCCTGCTCCACAGCAGTTATTTTCACAGAAATGCAGTAAATGTCATGATCTGTCCAGGGTTACCTCTGAGGCTCATCCCAGTTCATACTGGTCAACTATTGTACCCAGAATGCAATCAAAAGATCCTCAATGGATAACTAATGAAGAAGCAACAATAATTTTACAGTATTTAAGCTCTGGAGGCAGGTGAAGACTTGAGGCATGAGGCGTAAGACGTATGGTGTAGAGGCGAACACAGGGTTCGTTCCTGGTTACGCATCATTCACTTGTTAGTC
>JAKJGF010000018.1 GCA_022704525.1 Bacillota bacterium
ACGCAAAATCTATGATCCTGTTACAATGAAATCTGTTATTACAGAATATACACTTTTGTATTTATTTAAGTTATAACTTTCTCCTTTGACGGCATATCTTTTGCTCCAGAGCCCGGACAGGGACAGGTGTAATAGAAGATACCCTAATTTTTTATAATTTAAATCAGATCTGAAAGGATTTAAAAAAATATTTAGACCTATAATCTAATGTGACATTGTCAAGGTAAATATGAAATTATATTATTAAGCTACAGAGCTTCTTTAAGAATATTTTTTAATTCTTCTTCAGTAAGTAAGATGGGATTACCCTTCATACTGCTTGCTTTTTCTGCCTGTGCTACAACAGACGGTATGTCATCTTCAGTTAATCCATAGGTTCCCAGTGCCAGTATACCCAGTTCATCACATAATGAATAAAGATAATCCACTTCATCAGAAGGTATGGCAGATGGTTTCCCTGTAAGTAATTGTGCCACGTCAGTATAACGGCTCAGAACAGGTGAAGAAGGCTCTCTCTCCTTTAAAGCATTTACATTAAATTTCATAACAACAGGGAGTAGCCTTGCACAGACCGCTCCATGAGGGGCAGAGAACATGCCTCCCAGGGGCCCGGCAAATCCGTGAACTGCTCCGAGTTTCGCATTGGCGAGAGCCATACCTCCGAAGAGACTCGCAAGAGACATATCTTCCCTGGCAGATAAATCACTTCCATTTTTATATGCCTTTCTGAGTGATTTGACAATTCTTTTTATGCCTTCCAGGCATATTGTATCTATGAGAGGATTTGGACTGTTACATACATATGGTTCAATGAGCTGTGTAAGAGCATCAAGGCCTGTAGATGCTGTAACAGAAGGTGGAAGTGAGAGTGTTAGCTCCGGGTCTATCACTGCAATTCTGGGAAGCATAAGATTACTTCTGAGACTTACCTTGACATGATGTTCGGAAGAGAAGAGAACAGCATTTTTGGTTACTTCTGCTCCTGTACCTGAAGTAGTGGGAATGGCAATAAAAGGAGCAGAAGGTTTTGTTAGTGCCTTTCCATGTCCAATGACTTCAAGATAATCAAGAACTTCTCCTTTATTGGTGAGCAATGCGCTTATGGCTTTTCCTGTATCAATGGCACTTCCCCCTCCTATAGAAATAATAAATTTACATTTTTCCTTTCGTGCCAGTTTAATACCTATCATTACTGTTTCTATAGAAGGTTCACCTGATACACTGAAAATAAATGCTGACATACCCTTTGGCTTTAACAGTTTAATTAAAGCTGAAGCTCTATCGAAATTCTTTCCAGTAACAATCAATAGCCTTTCTCCCAATTCAGCAGCCAGTGAAGGTACTTCCTTTATTGTGCCGGCACCGAATATAATACGTGTGGCAGTGGCAAACTCAAATTTCATAATTATCCCCGGCCCTTCTCATGAGGAAATATATTTTTATATTTAATACTTTTTCTCGGTTCTGCCATCATATCTGCCACTGTGTCACGCCATTTTGCATAATGGGGGGTTTCTTTGTGTCTTCCTGAATCTTCAGGGGTGCGATAAACTTCTACCAGAAGAAATCGTGTGGGATCATCCATCTCCTGTATTACATCAAATCTTGCAATTCCCGGCTCCTTTATACTGTTTTTTGCATTTTCTATGGAGGCCTCTTTAAAAGCCTCTATTTGATCCTGTTTCACATGGACAAAAACATGAACAATTAACATGAAAATTACCTCCTGAATATATAGTTGTATTTTGATGTGTTATGTGATAAATTATTATTAGCTTTCAGCTATCAACCATCAGTTATAGTTAGTTTCATAACAATCCATAATTAATAAACTCGTAAAGCGTAAAGCGTGATGTGTAGTTATAATCACCCATTACGCATTACGCATTACGAATTATTTAAATTCTAATAAGTTATGAAATGCACTATAATCTGATTTCAGTTAATCTGATTGATGAACGCTTACAATTATACATTGGATTTATTACGCTGTAAATATTTATATTATTAAGGGGGTTATATTTTAATATGAGCTTAAAACTCAGCGGAAGCCTTAAATATTTTCCACTGGTAAATGTTTTTGATTTTCTTATTTCAGGAGAAATGAGTGGATTAATTTCTATAGAAAAGGATGGTAAAAAAGGGGAGGTCTATTTAGATAAAGGTGAAGTAGTTTATGCTTCTTATAAAAATCTTTTTAAAGGGAAAGAAGCTTTTTTTAAACTTTTTACTGTTTCAGAAGGAACTTTTTATTTTAAACATATAGATGTAATACCAGAGCGTACCCTGACTCAGGATACAGGAGAATTGATGGCAGAAGTTTCTGAGAAAATAATAAGCTGGGAGGAACTTAAAAAGATAATTACCTCAGAACAGGTCAGTTTTAAGCTTATTCCGGCTTCCACAGAATTTAAAGATGCCGAAATTTATCTATCCAGAGATGAATGGCTTATACTTACAAGGCTTGATGGGGTTAAAAATATTGGTGAAATCTGTGAGGAACTCGGTATGGAATTAATTGAAGCAGGTGAGATTATATCTAATTTTTTCAAAGCCGGATATATTCAACCTGTAGATGTTTTTGAAACCAGAGAGATAATGAAAGAAGAAAAACCTATAGAAGTCTCCATACTTTCAGGGGATTTGAAGAGTTTTTCTCTTTTATCTATTATTGATTTTCTTTTTCGAAACCATATGTCAGGGAGATTAAAATTATCAAGGGGTATATATCAGGGGGAAGTTTATATGGAAGAAGGAGAACTCCTCCACGCTGACAATAGTATATGGGATGGAGAAATGGCTCTTGTAGACCTTTTGTCCTGGGCCAAGGGAAAATTCTCCTTTATACCTATTCCTTCTCCTTTCAAAGAGACTTTAACAACACCTGTAGAAGAAATTATATTATCCTTTGGAGAAAATCTGAATAAATGGAGAAAAATACAGAGTGTAATATCCACACCTGAATTGATATTTACAGTTAATTTAACAGATCAGGAAAAGGATGATGAGGAACAGCTTACCTTTTCTCGAAAACACTGGAAAGTCATGTATAATATCAATGGTACTGTTACTCTGAGACGTATGGCAGAAAAAATGAAACTTCATGTTGCCGAAGTAGCTGATATAGTTTATTCTCTTTATAAGGAGGGGCTTGTGGAACCATTACAGTCTGAATCTTATATAGCAGCAGAAAAAATCTCTCAAAAAGAAAAATTGCATTTTGGAACATTATCAGATATAAAGGAAACAGAACGGGGGTTACAGGATATTAAAGTAGAGAAGAAAAAAGAGAAAAGGAAAAGCAAGAAACTAAAGGAGGAAATAGAAGTAACACATGAAAATCCTATTGGTATTATAAAATCCCATGTAGATGATCTTATGAATGTTATGGGTTCAGATGGTGAAAATATGGTTAAAGAAGAGCCTGAAAATTTTTTGGATAGATAATTAAAAACGTCTGAAGAGGGTTTTTAGTTTATCAAAGATTGATTTTTCAGCAGGTTGGGGTAAATTCTTGCTATCATACCGTATAATAGGTGTAGAAGAAATTCTCTTCATTCTACCTGTTTCAATACCTGCCAGTGCTATATCTTCAGCACCCTCTTTTATGAAATAAGCTACATTTGCAAGCCCTTCAAAGGCTTCGTTGAGATTATCTGTTTCTCTTACCTGTCTTCTGATCTCTTCAAGACTGAGTATATCTACAAGGCTACTACTGCATAAAAAAAGAACTTCATTTTTTTGTAAATCGAATAAAGATTCCTCCTTTGGGAAAATATTGACTCTTATATTATCTGAATTATTTATCAATTCTTCAAGTTCTGATCCCATTATAGTCCTTGTTTGCTGATCTCTTGTAATCTGGTTGATTTTATCTTCATTTATTATATAAGTCCTTGTATTTCCAATATTTCCTATTAAATATTTGTTATGCATAATTAAAAGGGCAATCATATTAAGTTTTATAGAAGGCAGGTTGTCACTTCTGGCCCTATAAAAAACCTCGTGTAATGTTTCCTGGAAGATTTTTTTCAGGAGTATTCTGCTATCCTTTATATCCATTAAGAACATATCTTTATTATCTCCAAGAGACTTTCCCAGTGTTTTTACTGCAATACTGGTTATATTTTCAAGGTTATCTTTATACTGACCTTCACCATGGGCGAGAAGGATAAAAGCCCTGAGTTCATAAAGAGAACTTGCATGAAATTCTCTTGTCATTAAAAAACTATGAGTTCCTTCAGTAACTGTTTTCTTTAAAGAGGATTCTATAGTTAGAGGAATTAATTCTCGCTTTTTACTTAATTCTTCTTCAGGACTGAGTTTTTTATCTTTTTGTTTTATTTCCAATCTGTCTTCTTCATCTAAAATCTTTTTTCTTTTTATTTCAATACGTTTCTCTATTTCCAGGGCTTCTCTATCGGAAAGACCTAATATAGTTCTTTTATTACGAAGATCCGAATAGGTATCTTCAGATAATTTTCCTGTTGTCCAGTATGCTTCAACTTCTTCTTCATATTTTTTATATGCCATTTCTTTTTGTTTTAAAGACTCTTCCAGTAATTTCTTTGCCTCAGCTTCTCTTCTTCCGGCTTCCTGGATTTCACTCATTCTTACCTCAAGAAGACTATGGCCTGTAGCAGCTTTATACTGTATATTTAATTCTTCTGTTTCTGGATGTATTTCTTTAAGTTTATCTTCACTAATAGACATCTTGTCTTTCCAGTACCATTCCTGTTTTGCTGCCTTTATTTTGTTTTGCAGATTTTCCTTTACTTCTTTTTCTATTTCCCTGGCTTCTTTTTCTGATACCCCGGTTATTCTTCTCATTTTCTGAAGATAGGAATCTTCATATTCATCTGTACTACCATCAGCCCATGCCATTTCTAACGCCAGATAATAATTCTTTTTTGCTTCTTCTTTACGTTTTTCCTTTTCCTGAATTTTTTTTAAAGTTTCTTCTGGATCTATTATTATCTCTTTTTCTGATATGGTATATGACGTTGTTTCTTTTTTAGCTTCTTCCAGTAATTGTTTTTCTTTTCGGAGATTTGCTTCTACATGAGCCTTTACCTGTGCTTCTATAACTTTAGCTCTGGCTTCTTCTATTTTAAGGCGTTCTCTTACATTTTTCAAAGCCGGAATTTCTATAATCCCATTTATCCATTTCACCTCTAAAAAATCTCTGTATTTATCCTCCCGTCTATTTTGAATTGCCTGTAATCTTCTCTCTTCTTCCTGAATTTCTTTATCGAGTCTTTCCAGTATTTTTTCTACCCTGGCTATTTTTTCTGTGTCTTTTGTTTTATTGTTGAAAATCTTCAGATTTTCTACAGCATCATCTAAATAACCCATTTTGTCGTAACATAAACCAATATAGTAATAACAGTTAATTCTACCGGGCTTAAGTTCAAGGACTTTTTTATAAAGGTCGATTGCTGCGTCCAGATTATCTTTTTTTCGTTCTTTCCGGGCCTGTTCATATAAAACTTCTGCTTCAGATTTTTTTGCAATTTTCTTTTCAGATGATTTCTTCATAGCCTTTAACCTTTTATTTTAAAATTATATAGCCTATACCACTATTTTCAAACCATACTTTTTCAAGATCATTTTTATTATAGGTCATTATTCCGATTTTTGCATTTTTTCCGGCAGGATCATTGCAAAGGAGGTTACCTTCACTATCAAATCCTGTAATTACTATTACATGGCCTTCAGAGCTGTTTGTAATACTACCCTTAAGCTCCCCTTCTTTATAAGATATTGTTGCAATTACAGGTATACCTGTAGAAATTTTTTCTTCTACCTGAGACCAGGAGCTAAATATCTGTACCCATCCTTTCAGGCCGTACTGAGAAGCAACGTGGACAGCCAGTGGCCAGGAGCCATAAATATCGTGTTCTTTATCATAAGACATAGAAGCTATTTCTGCTGTTGGTATATTTAAGCCCCAGTATGCCATAACCATTGCAACACTTGTAGGTGAACATATGCGGCCTGCAATGCACGGATCTTCATCTGCCTGGGATCTGTAAGGAACCTCCAGATATTTCTTTAATAAAATATTCCCTCTATTCAGGTTTAAAGCATGTTTATCTTTTTGTCCGTAAGCTATGGCAAAAAGCTTTACCCTCGGCGTAATATGGCCATCTTTTGAAGAAAAAAGATGTATAGAGTACTGAATACAGGTTATGCCTTTTTTTAGAGATAAAAAATCTATATCTACAGCACCCAGATCATCTTTTATTACCTTCTTCTTATCTTCCTCATAAGTTCCCCAGCTACCCATATAAAACCAGGATGACCAGTTTATTTTATCATTGCTGACTCTGAGATATATTCTAAAACCGGCTTTTTCTTTCGGACAAATGATATTCCAGGAAGGATATATTTCTTCTGCTGGAAATTCTGTTTTAATAAGAGGGGAAATATATATACCTTTGGGACAAAATTTTGAACCTTTAGGAGAGAGTCTTATAAAACCATACCTGTCGTCATTTAATTCAGTATTCTCAAAAATACCTCCTGAAAATTCTTTATAGTTATCATAGATTAGAAGTTTATCCCTGATAAATGCTGAAGCCATTACATCCTTTGGAAAGAATATTATACACAATAACAGAAAACCTGTTATGAGACGTAACATATTAATATTCCTCTCCATATATTTTATTGATTGTCAGGAATTTGAATAATAATATTCTGTATATATTAATAATAACCTGCTTTGAAATATTTTAATAAGATATTCTTTAAAAAAGGATTTTTGGGATACCATACTGAATTATAACTATGTGATATCCGTTATGCATTAAGCATTACGAGACTATAATTATAGAGAGGATGATTTATTCTGGCATCTCATGTATCTAAAAAAGCTTCTCAGGATTTACATGTTAAAAAATATTTGAGAATATATCTCAGTTATAACTGGATGAATATTAAAAATTTTCAACTTATTTTATATCTTATTGAAGAAATTTATATAACCTGTTATAAGTGGATTGTTAAATTAGAAAATGTAGAAGAAAAATTTCAACTTAAAGTAAGACAACTCAGTGGAGTTGATATGTTTGTATATGATTTTGCCGGATATGCTCAGTGTTATGGGCTTATTTTTGAACTGGTAAATCAATATATGGAAAATAAACGTTCTGCCGGTGAAACAGGAAGATTGAAGATTTCAGATATTTTAAAAAAAGATAAAAAGCTTATAAAAGAGCTGGAACATACAAATCAATCTTTAGATCCAACATCTGAAGTTGGTATAGAAGAGGTTTATAATATCCTTTATGTCTTAAATCGCCTTTATAAACTGATCAGAAAGAAAGAAGAAATAGATATATTTATTATAGAATATGAAAATAAGCTTGTAGCTTTAAAAGGTGAAAATACAGAGTTTTTTAGAAAACAACTTTCAATGCTACAAAAAGTAGAAAGCCCGGAAGGTATTGAGGACCTGAAAAGTGCTCTTAAGGATACGGATATAGAAACACGAAGAACAGCAATAGAGGCACTTGGAAAGACAAAAAATCAGGAGGTAATAAAAGATCTGAGAAATGGATTAAAAGATGGGGATCATATAGTTCGCCGTAAAACTGCTGAAGCCCTGGGAGAAATTGGTGGTATTGATGCTCTGTCTGATTTAAAGGAAGCCCTGCTGGATAAAGATAAATTTGTACGCCGGGAAGCAGTGGAAGCTCTGGGAAAAATCGGCAGTAAAGAAGCCATTCAAATATTAGGTAATACATTGAAAAATGATATTGATTATGTAGTCCGTCGTAAATCTGCTGATGTTTTAGGTCAGATCGGAGGAGAAGATACTTTTGAATTACTTTTAATAGCGGCCGGTGATGAAAACTGGTATGTCAGATGTGGAGTAGTTGAAGCTTTAGGGCAGGTAAAAACTGCTGAAGTGATAAAGATATTAAAGCAAATGTCCGAACATGATCCTGATAAACAGGTCCGTAAAAGAGCAGAAATTGCATTAAGACAGATAGATATGTAGGGGCGCATGCCCTGCGCCCCTACATATAATTAAATTTTAATGGTTATTTTTCCATTTATTATATCATCCTGTATTTCATCCAGTTTCTTAAATTGTTCTTTAGTAAGAACCTCCTGGGTATATTTGAATTCGCTGAGACTTATCCCTCCTTCTTTCAATCCTAATTCAACATTTCCAGTTTTGAATTTACCATCAATGTAGTCTTTAACAATTAAATACATTGCATTGTCAACCCTTTTCATCATGCTGGTCACTACATTACCCGGTGCTATATAATCCTGGTCAGAATCAACACCGATACAATATTTATTCTTGATGCGGGCAATCTCTATAACACCCAGACCTGAACCACCGGCAGCAGTAAATATAATATCCACATCGTTTTCATACATCTCTTTTGCCAGTTTTTTCCCCAGGTTAGGTGCAGAGAAAGCATCTTCACTCTGACCTATATATTTTGTTTCTACTAAAATATCTGGTTTTATATATTTTGCACCCTCTTCATAACCTATTCTGAATTTCTCTATTATACCACTCTTCATGCCACCTATAAAACCAACTTTTCCTGTTTTTGTTACCATTGCTGCAGTACAGCCTGCAAGAAATGAACCTTCTTCTTCTCTGAATGTTACAGATGTAACATTAGGTAAATCTATTTTTGCATCTATTATGGCAAATTTAACTTCAGGATGTTCTCTGGCTACTTTATCCATTACCTTTTCATGGAGAAATCCTATTCCTATTATTAAATCTGAACCACTGGCAATGAGATCTTCATAACAGATTTTCAACATATCTACTCTTAAAGGTTCTCTGGTGGTTATTTCCACCCCGTATAGTTCCTGATTAATTTTTGTAATTCCTTCTGTAGCTGTCCATTCAAAGGATAGGTCACCGGAACCACCTACAGGCATAACTATACCGATAGAAACCGGGTTTGTTTTATTTTCTTCGGCTACTGCAATATGTAATATGGAAAATAGCATTACCAGAATGAACATAATGCAAAGGGAATTCTTATTTTCTATCTTATTACTCAACATAAAACACTTCCTTTCTACACGTGAGGCACACTTTATTATTCCGAGATTTCGTCCATCTTTTTGCCGTCATAGGGACAGTATTGAAAGCCCTCTATATGAAAAATTTTACCACATTGGGAACATCTCATAGCTGAACCTTCATGGTGAAAGGTTATGACCTTTAGATCTTCTGTATTTATACTCAATTCTCCAAAGGCAGTCTCACCTCTCCATTTCCATTTACCGGGTATTGCAACAATTATACTATGCCCATCTATTAGATGAAATACTGTGTTTACATGGGGGTTTGAAGAGTAAAGATCACTTGTGGCAGGCACTTTTCCCATTATTTCAACACTTTTTACCTTACTGAAAGGTATGATAACATCACCTGCTCCGCGGAGGCCATGAAATTCCAGATATTTTTCAACACCTTTTCCACATGAAACATTATACATAAGGGTTTTCTGATTTTTTGAGTCCACTATTGTAACTGCAAAGGTATTTATATGAGGATTATTCATATCTGCTGAGGGAGGCCCTACTACTGTTGGTTCTGTCTTCTTGTCTGTTTTCTTTTGTGCTGGAAAAGCTGTAAAAGAGATACCTGCAATAAATATCAAAGTTAATAAACTTAAAAGTATAAAATTTTTTCTCATATATATTCATCCTTTCTAAAATAAATTAGCCATCACCTATCAGCTAAAACTTAATATCCCTATTATGAAATTAGTCTGACAGCAAGAATTTAAAGACATAAAAACTGACTGCTAACCGCTGATAGCTGAACGCTTACATTAACGTTCATGAAAAATTTGAGCACTAAAAATTTGAATTTGTGCATTTTCATCTTTCCAGGCATTTTTATTCAGGCCGGCTTTCATAGAAACATGTTCAAGAAATGTTGTCCTGTCCCAGCCGTATTCTGTTGCCACCTGAGGGAGTAAAACACCACTATAAAAATCCTTCTTTAACACAAGCCCATGAAGACCAACCTGAATCTCTTCTATAGTATCAATTGTCTTTAAAGGAGTCATCACAGAGATTTCTATCTCAATTTTATTTAATTCAGCAGGCTTAACAGTTGGGAATCTTGAATCTTTTGTGGCAGCATTAATAGCATTATCTATTACTGCTTTATAAAGTGGCATTATCCCCTGAATGTAGCCTATACAACCTCTAAGTTGACCACGTCTTGTTAAGGTTACAAAAACCCCCCTTTCTTCTTGAAGTTTTTTAGTAATATCCTTGTTATCAATATCAGGGATTTTACCTTCCTTTACATAGCTTTCCAGAGTCGCTCTGGCAAGTTTTAGTAAAACTTCTCCCTCATCAGAACTCAGTTCTGTTGGTTCCTGTTGTTTTTCTGTGTCTTTCATAAATACTATAGAAGCATAGCTGACAGAATTATTGTAATCCCCTGTAATTTCACCTGATGTACTATATTTGAGAAGCTTTGCTTGTGCACCTTTCTTTTTCATTATATATATAAGTATGCTTATCGGTAAAGAACCACATATGGTGTCACCGGTTTTAGAAATATAATTCAAAAAATTTGGAGCATCCATTTTTAGTATATTTTTTATAACTCCCATATCCAGGTTCTGAAGGTTCTCAGGTATATTATTTTCAAAAGGAATATATCCGTATTTACTACCGTAATGAGTAAAATCAGAACTGGCTATTACCAGTGTATCAGGAGTAATACAGGGCATTAAAGTTTCAGCAATCTTCTTATAATCTCCCTCCTTTATATTCCCTATAATTATAGGAATTATTTTGAAATTCTTTGAAACTCTCTGTAAAAAAGGCAATTGAATTTCTATGGAATGTTTTTTCTCTTCTGCTGCAGGATACAGAGCGAATAACTTACTCTTTTTAAGTTTATATCCATATGCCGCCACCTGCCCTGAATTATCTGTTTTTTTAGATTTTCCTCTGAACCTTCATACCAAGTTCCTGAAAGAACAGGGTAAGGATTTTTTTTTCTCACCCTCTTCTGGAGATGGATTTGTTTTTATATCTGAAGAAAATAGATTATTTCTAATAAGGAGAATGAATAAGATTGAAATAACAAATAAAGAGAACATAACCACAGGAAAAGTATTTTTTTCCATCAAATACACCTCTGAAATAAAACATTCAGAGCAATGAATATATAAAGACTTCTATAAAAAATTAAAAAATCCTCTGTATTTTAAATTATAGCTTACAACTTTCCTTAAGCTGATTTCTGATAGCTTGACAAAAATGAAAATTCTTATACTCTCAGTTGATCTTTATATAAGAAGATTATAAAATAGTAATAGGTGGGTGAGAAAAATTATGATTGAATTTGAACCGGGTAAAATCCTTAAAAAAAGATATGTTATTGAGTCCCTTCTCGGTAAGGGGGGGATGGGTAAAGTATATCTTGCTACAGCATTGAAACATCCTGAATTAAGATTTGCTATCAAAGAGTTACTTGATGTTTTCCCTTCTATGGAGGAAAGGAAGCTTGCATTGGATGCACTTAAAAAAGAATGTAATATTTTATCTAATCTTCGACATCCGAGACTTCCAAGAATAGTAGAACAATTCAATGAATATGAAAGAGAATATCTGGTAATGGAATATGTTGAGGGAGAAACCCTGGAAGATAGATTAAAACGTTTTAGTTACCCTATGGGTGAAGAAGAAGTAATTTTAATAGCTATTCAACTGGCTGAAGTGCTTCATTTTCTTCATATTGCTCCCGGTTACCCTATAATTTATAGAGATCTAAAACCTGCTAATATAATTCTTCAACCCGGTGAAGAGATAAGTATAAAACTTGTAGATTTTGGAGTTGCACGATTCTATAAACCTGATAAAATCGGTGATACAGTAAGATTCGGTTCTCCAGGTTATGCGGCACCGGAGCAATATCGAAAAGAAAAGCAATCTATACCAAAATCTGATATCTATTCTCTCGGTGTAATTATGTATCAGCTTTTGACCCTTTATGATCCGACTGTTACTCCTTTTAAATTCAGCCCTATTCGTTCTCTTAATCCGGAGATTTCAGAAGAACTTGAATGGATAATATCAAAAGCTATAGAACTTGATCCCGATAAAAGATATACTGATATGGAGTTTTTTGCAGAGGAATTAAAAATATATTACAGAGACATATTTGGATATCTTCCTGAGGAGCTGCTTTATGAAACCTCAGGTCCTACACAGATGGCCTATATGTCCAGTATGAGATCCAGTAAGCTGGCTATTACTTCTCTTGTAACAGGTATAACCAGTCTTTATGCATGTAATTGTATGCCCTTTGGATTACCTTTTTCTATAATTGCATTAATTACAGGTTATATGGCCAGAAAAAATATGAGAATTGCAGAACATATTAATCCCAATGAAAATTATTTATCTATTGGAGGTATAATCTGCGGCATCCTTGGAGTTTCTATACAGCTATTATATTTATTGATTATCATATTCTCGAATTTTTGAGGTGAGTTTAACAGTGGATAGAAAGGAAAGTACGAAAATTTACAGAGGCCCCAGACCTGCTGAAGATGATATACTGGAGTTAAAGAATAAAGGTGTAAAATCTATAGTTAATCTTCAGAGAGAAGATACTTCAAATAAAGAATTTATCGAGAACTCTGGCATGAATTTTTTTCATATCTCCATAATAGATCATACAGCTCCTACTATTGAACAGATAGAGGAATTTATTAAAATAGCGACAAAAGAAGAAAATCTTCCTCTTTATGTTCACTGCCTTGCAGGTCTTGAAAGAACTGGCACTATGATTGCCTGTTATCGCATATATACCGGATGGGACTGTGAAGACGCCATAGCCTATAATTACCACGAAACAAACTGGCCTCTACAGGAGTGCCAGAAACAAGTTATAAGGGAATATACCAGAAAAATCAGAGAGAAATAAAGGTATCAAACCAGCTTAAAACCTTATTCCATAGTTCATTCCAGTCGGTTTCCAGCATAAAATGCTTTGACAGGGGATATTCTATATAACACAATCTTTCCGGTGCCTCTTTATAATAGGGAATAAGTGTTGAATGAAATTCTCTCGCAAATTGAGGTGGAACACTTTCATCCTTACCTGCATTCTGCGCCAGAAGAGCTACAGGAAAAAACTTTTTCGGTTCATTATGAGGACTTCTTTTGCCAGAAGACATCCAGACAGGAGAACCGAGTACAGGGGTTGCTGCCTTTATCCTTTTATCTGCAAGAATTGCTCCATAGGTTATATAGCCTCCCATAGAAATTCCACATATTCCTATCTTCTCAGGATCTGATATACCTTTTCTTACAAGTTCATCTATAATAGCAGGAACTTCTTCTACAGTTTTACAAACCATATCCAGAAAAGTTCCTTCAGCAGAAGTACTTCTCAGTAAAAAATTTTCAAATTCAGAAGATTGCCTTTCTCCATGAGCAAAATTATCTATCCCCACAGCTAGAAATCCTCTTTCTGCCAGACTCAGATATTCCTTCATATTGGTTTCTTTGCAGGCTTTAAGACCATGATAAAAGAGAATTGTTCCACGGAATGCTGCTTTTTCAGGTGTATCCCTGAAAACAAGTAATGCAGGAGCTGAAGAGAGTTTTAATTTAAGTTCTTTCATAACAATAATCTCCTCTGTAAATGGTAATGATAATAAATTCTGTAATACTCACCCTTTTTATCCAGCAATTCCTGATGATGACCCTGTTCTACTATTTTACCTTCCTTCAAAACCAGAATAAGGTCGGCCTTTTCCAGTGTAGAGGCACGATGGGAAACAACGAATATTCTCATATCAGGTATGGCATTATAGATGTTATTCCATAGTTCTGCTTCGGTTTCCGAATCCAGATGAGATGTAGCATCATCCAGAATTAAAATGTCCGGACCTCCTGCAAGAGCTCTCGCTATACTTATACGCTGTTTCTGCCCCCCTGATACAGTCATTCCCCTGAGACCTATGGAAGTATCAAAACCGTCTGTAAAAGAATTTACTTCTTCTGTAAGACGGGAAATCTCAGAAGAAGATAAAACTTTTTTCTCCTTAATCCAGTCTCTTCCGAAGCTTATATTATTTCTTACTGTATCGGTAAAAAGAAGGGGTTCCTGTGATACATAACCAATTCTTTTACGAAGATCTCTTAAATCCCATTTTTTCAAAGGCACCCCATCCAGTATAATTTCACCTTCAGATGGATCAAAAAACCTGGAGATAAGTTCCAGAAGAGATGATTTGCCACAGCCCACTTCCCCTGCGAGAGCCACCATTCTATGGTTTTCCGTATCAAAGGAGACTCTATGGAGGATGCATTTATTCTCTTCGAAAGGTGACATCTCTGAAAACAAGATGTCCTGTTACTTTTTCAGGTTTTTCCGATTTTTCAGGGGATTGAATAAGAGAGGTAAATTCATCAAGTTCCCTCAATCGTTTTATGGATACAGAGGCTCTTCTGTATCCCACTAAAAGACCGCTTATATCAAACATAGGCCATACAAGATAACCTATATAATAATCAAAGGCAACAAATTCACCTATAGTGAGTTTACCGTTAATGACTAGCCACCCACCGGTTAAAAGAACCAGTATCTGAGATATTTGCCAGAAGTAATGGTACAGAGAATGAATAAAAATATGAGCTTTTTCGGCGCTTATTTCTGCATCTACCCTTTCAGAGGCAACGGAGGCAAATTTCTCTGCCTGCCTATGTTCCATACAATAGGCCTGTATTATACGGATACCTGAAAAACAGTTTTCTATTGTTTCATTTACTCGTGATATTACCTGTTGAAGGTGTTTAAATCTCTTATCCAGTATATTTCTTGACTTGCTGAATATAACTATCTGTATGGGAAGAGGTATAATAGCTATAAGAGAAAGATAGGGATTTATGTAACACATGGCCACAAGAGAAAAGAGTATTTTTAATAAAGATTCCCAGGCACGGAAAACACCTGAACAGGCAAACCAGCTTAATTTATACCCCACATCATCTGTAAGACGTGTAACAAGATCACCAAGACGAAATTTATCATAAAAAGTCTGATCGAGTTTTATGAGCCTGGCAAAGATATTCTGTCTGAAGTACCATTCTAATTCCAGATTGGTAAGGGCACGATAGTTTGTATTCCTTACTGAAAAGATAAAATTTAAGAGGCTTAAACCAAGTAAAATCAAAATCGATACACCTATATATCTCATAGATAAACTGCTCTCTATTCCATCTATAATTCTTATAAAGGTATAGGGTATAACTGAAGACAGAAGGGCCACTACTATTGACAGTAAAACAATAATAATCAGTCTTCTCTTTAAAGGAAGATAAAACTGATAGATCCAGGTTATGTCTTTTCGAAATTCACTTATGATGAGCATTCTTTTACCCCTGCCTGTATTTGATATAAATTCCAGTAAATACCTTTTACTGTAAGTAATTCATTATGAGTACCCTGCTCTTTAACAATTCCATCCTCAAGAACCAGTATTATGTCACTTTCAATAATTGTCTGTAACCTGTGGGCAATTACTATAGAAGTCCGTCCTGTCAAAATTGCTGAAATAGCATTCTGCAGTTTTCTTTCTGTGAGAGGATCTATTGAGGATGTGGCTTCATCCAGAACCAGTATTTCAGGGTCGAAAACCATTGCTCTTGCAAAGCTTAAAAGCTGTTTTTCACCCATAGAAAGATTATCTCCATGTTCTGAAAGCTTTGAATTTAAACCTTCAGGCATTTTGTCTACCAGATCCCTGGCATTAATCACATCAAGTGCCTTTAAAACCCTTTCACTGGAAATGCTCTTTTCTTCCATTCTCAGATTATCCAGAATAGTTCCCGGAAAAAGAATAATATCCTGTAATACAAGGCCCAGACGTTTTCTGAGAATTTCCAGAGGAAGAGTGGAAATATCAACACCATCAAGAAGGATCTGTCCTTTCTGAGATTCATAAAATCTAAAAAGAAGAGATGTAAGGGTTGTTTTACCGGCACCTGTGGGACCTACTATGGCAAGCCTCTTACCTGGTGGGAGAAAAAATGATATGTCTTTTAAAACCCATTCTTCATCTTTATAGGCAAACCAGACGTTTTTAAATTCTATTCCCTTTTTTTCCTGTACCGTAGAGAGCATTTGTGTCTCTCCATAACCCCGGAGGGGTGTTTCCATTATCTCATTAATACGTCTGGCTCCACCGAAGGCTTTCTGAATAACATTAAGCTGATCACTGAGATGAAAAATAGGGCCAAAAAAACGAAAAATATAACCGAGAAAAGCCACCAGAGTGCCTATAGTAAGACTTCTCGGATCTTTCATAACCCAGGTCCCACCAAATCCTAAAATCAAAACAGTAGTAAGAGTACTGATAAAAAATATAATATGTCCGAAGTAGTTACCCAGTCTGTGGCCGGGATATTCTATAACTACCCTGTTTTTATTTACATAATTCATCCTGTTAGTAACATTTTCTTCCTGTCCGAAAGCCTGAACTATTAATACCCCTCTTAAATATTCTTCTAAAAAGGCATATATTTCAGCAGTTTTTCTTCTTACTTCAATAAATATAGGGACAATCTTTCCATTAAAGTAAAGGATAACACAAATTACCAGAGGTGCCATAAAAAATAATATAAGAGTTAACCTGAAACTTATTGAAAACATTACGATAAACATTCCAACCATCATAAGTATATCTGACAGAACCATTACAACCGTATTGGTGAACATAGACCTTAGAGCTTCCGTATCACTTTCAATTCTTGATAGAAGCTGTCCCACAGGATGGGTATCAAAAAAACTCTGGCACATTCTGGTAAGATGTGTAAATATATCTGTACGTATACCTCTGATAATTTTTTGTCCCACAATTTCCATATTTATCCTTTGAAAATAACTAAAACCGAAGGTAAGTATTAAAACCAGAAGATATAAAGCAGATGTCCGGAAAAGACCTGATGTGTCATGTTCTTTAAAATTAACGTCTATAGCATGACGGACAAGAAGGGGACCTGCCAGAGATAAGAGTGCAGAGCAGGTAAGTAAACATAAGCATAATAAAATACTCCACATATAAGGCCGGAATCTGGGAAAAAATTTCTTTAATACTGCCCACTCAAGCCTGTTTTTTCGGTAATCTTCAGTGTCTGCGTAACGTTTCATTCTTCATATGGCTCCAGAATTTTTCAAATTTATTGGAGTATAGCATAAGATTTTTTAAGTTGCAAGTTATAACAGGAGTTACGCATTTTGAAAATTTAAAAGTGAAGGATTAGAATACAGGAAAGAAGATTCATACCAATTATTCATCAATTGTACCAATAAAACAGCCTTGAGGCTACTCCAAAAAATATGAATGCTTATACTTCTTTACCTGAGGCAATATCCTTTAAATTCCGACATGTAATTAACTTAAAACTTCCTTTAAATACGCCATCTTTTTTTCCGTAGCCTCAAAGCTGTTTTTACTACGTTTGATGACAGATTGGTATCATGTCCTTCGAATATTCTGAAATAGAAATCTTTTAATATGATTTATATATAGAAGGGAAACAGAGCGAATTTGTAGAAGTAAGATTTATGCAGACTGTAAGATTTCCTTTTAATTTAATGTTATCAGTAATTTTTATATTCCTTACAACTCATTATATCTTTGGAGGTTATGTATGTCCGGAATGTTATAATATGATCTGGGGATTTATATATGGAAAAGAAGGAAAGCCTGCAAGAGGGGTAAAAGTCAAATTTGAACAGGCCAAGACATCTACTACCCTTGAAACTTACAGTGATGAGAAAGGAATATATTCTTTCAATTTCTACAAAAACTCCTGTGGATATGCTAAAATATCTATAGATTCAGGAACAACTGTTTTTCTGGAAAAATGGAAAGCTATAAGACTGGATTTTCGTGAAACCAGGAAAGATTGTTATGAACCGGGAAGAAGCGGTTATTCCTCAAAGATTGTTTATATAACTGAAACAAATAATATATATCATAAATATGGATGCTATTACTTATATAACGGTTGCAACCCGGTTCCCCTTGAATATATATTGCCAAAAGGCTATAAAGCATGTGAAAAGTGTAAGCCTTGAGATGGGAAAAGTAGAGGCGAACCCTATGTTCGCTATGAATCAGGAGAAATTTTCCTTAATTCAAAAATTGCACGTCCTTGAGTCACATATTACGATGAGGTAATTACCTGTGAAAGATATCGTTTGTGCCATAGATATAGGCACTTCACGTATAAAAGTGGCTTTAATTGATTCTGAAGGAAAGATTGAAACGCTTTCAACTGAACCTGTTCCGGGAGAAACTCAGGGTGACATGGCTTTTTATTTCGACCCTGAAGCTTACTTCCTGGAAATATGTAATCTCATCAGAAGAACCTTTGAAAAAAGTAAAGAGAAAAATGTTATTGCTCTCTGTATAACAAATCAGAGAGCAACAATTATACCTGCAGGGAAAGATGGATATGCTGTAGGACCGGCTCTATCCTGGCAGGATACAAGATGCGGTACAGAAGTTGAAAAATTTATGCAAATTTTTGATGCAAAAAATTTCAGAAAAATTACAGGTCTTCCACCATCTACCCTCTGGTCTCTCGGAAAAATTCTCTGGCTTAAAGAAAAAGAACCTCATTGTTTTAAATCTGCTTCAAAATTTGTCTTACTTCATGATTATATATTACATCGTATGGGTACAGAAGATTTTATAACAGATTTTTCAAATGCCTCCTTAACAGGTCTCCTGGATTTGCAAAAACTTTCCTGGAGTGATGAGATACTTAATGTAGCCGGTATTAAGTCATCAAACCTTTCTAATATTATACCTGCAGGAACCAGAACAGGTATGTTAAATTCTAATATAGCCGAAAAAACCGGATTAAAGCAGGGAATACCACTGATTACAGGCGGCGGTGATCAGCAGTGTGCCACTCTGGGAGCCGGTGTGATAAAGAAAGGACAGGCTTCCCTGTGTCTTGGTACAGCTGCTGTATTGAGCTGTCCTGTCACTTCTCCCATAATTGATACAGAAAGGCATCTTTTCTGTACATGTCATGTAATACCTGGCTTCTGGGTAATAGAAGGTATTCATAATACATTTGGAAGTTCTATTAGCTGGTCAGGAAATATTGCAGGTATTACTTCTCAGGAGGAATGGAAAAATATTACAGGAAATATTTCTCTGGGTGAAGGGAAAATCTTTTTTTTACCATTTCTGGATGGGATAGGTTCACCTGATTTCGACTCTCTCACAAAGGGAGCTTTTCTGAATTTAAGTCTTTCCCATAGTAGAAGTGATATTATCCGTTCCGTAATGGAAGGAATTGTAATGGAGCTACGTCGTATAATAGATGAAATAGATTCATATGTAAAAATTCGGGAACTTATCATAACAGGCGGGTACTCCGGAGAAAACATAATGAATCAATTTCTTGCAGACATAACAGGGCGGCCAATTCTATTATCTCGTAACATGGAAGATACTCTGTCAGGAACAGGAATTTTAGCATGGAAAGGTCTTGGAATAGATATAAAAGAAAGATTTACTATTAATGAAATGGAATGTATTTACCCTTCAAAGTCAGAATATCTGGAGAATCTTTACAGACTTTATTGTGAAAGGGTAAAAATTATCCGGGATATGAACAGAGTAGATCAAAGGGAGGTGAATTAATGCATAAAGTTAGTAAAGATGAGATAGATTTTATAAGACAGGAAGCCATGGAGTTTGCCGGAATCGGCTTCTACAGGTATAAGTTTGACGGGACAGTACTCTTTATAGACAGAGGCGCTCTGAAGATTCTTGATCTTGACAAAAAATTTCCCCATCATCACGAAGTAAGGGGGAAAAATATTGCAGAACTTATAAATTATATAGGCCCTAAAGGACTGCTCCGTGAGAAAATCCGAAAATACGGTCATGTAAAAGGGTTTGAATATAATTTTGAAACTCTTACAGGAATAAAAAAATGGGTGATACATGACAGCTATTCAGTCTATGATCAAATGTTAAAAGAAGATGTTATACAGGTAATAATACATGAGATCACTGATCTTAAAAAGGCAGAGGAAGCACTTGCTGCCGAGAAGGAAAGATTGTCTGTAACACTCAGATCAATTGGTGATGGTGTAATCACTACAGATATAAATGGTAATATACTTTTAATTAATAAAATAGCTGAAAAGCTCACTGGATGGACTCAGCAGGAAGCTATAGGAAAACCCCTTGGAGAAGTTTTCCGTATTATTGACGCAAAAACCAGGCAGGAATGTATTAATCCGGTAGAAAGAGTTCTTAAAAGTGGAGAGCGTTTCCTTATATCCAATCGTACAATTCTCATATCCAGACAGGATACAGAAATAATTATTTCAGATAGCATCTCTCCTATATTTGATAGAAACAGTAAAATTATAGGGATAGTCCTGGTGTTCCGTGATATTACAGAACAAAATTATCTGGAAGAAGAACTACTAAAAGCCAGAAAACTTGAATCTGTAGGACTTCTTGCCAGTGGTATTGCTCACGATTTTAATAACATCTTAACAGGTATTATGGGCAATATTGCCCTTGCAATGATGTATTTAGATCCCAGGGAAAAAGCTCACGAAATATTGATAGAAGCAGAAAAAGCATCCCTCAGAGCAAGGGCTTTAACCTATCAGTTACTGACATTTGCAAAGGGAGGGGAACCGATAAAAAAAGTGGCTTCTATCGCTGAATTATTAAAAGAAACCACTAATTTTGCATTAAGTGGAGCCAATGTAAAATGTAATTTTTCTATACCTGATGATCTCTGGACAGTTGAAATTGATACAGGTCAGATAAGTCAGGTTATAAATAATATGGTAATTAATGCAAAACAGGCTATGCCAGAAGGTGGAAACATTGAAGTCAGTGCAGCAAACACCCTGTTAGAGAAAAAAAAGAAGATACCTCTCAACCAGGGAAAATATATAAAAATCTCTATAAAAGATTATGGTACAGGTATAGATAAAGAAAATCTAACCAGAATATTTGACCCCTATTTTAGCACTAAAAAAGAAGGAAGTGGCCTTGGTCTTACAACAAGTTATGCCATAATTAAAAAACATAATGGTTTAATAACTGTAGATTCAAAGCCAGGGATGGGTGCAACCTTCCATATTTACTTACCTGCCTGCCAGGAAGATTTTGCATTTGATGAAAAAGAAAAAGACAGAATAGTTGAAGGAAAAGGGAAAATACTTTTACTTGATGATGAAGATACAGTTCGCACAGTCACAGGCAAAATACTTAAGCGACTTGGCTATTATGTAGAATTTGCAAAAGATGGACAGGAAGCCATTACAAAATATAAAAAAGCTGTAGAAAGCGGAATGGCTTTTAATACAGTAATAATGGATTTAACCATCCCAGGAGGAATGGGGGGTAAAGAAGCTATTCAGGAACTACTCAGTCTGGATCCTCATATTAAAGCAATAGTTTCGAGTGGCTATTCTACAGATCCTATAATGTCAGATTACAGGAAATATGGTTTCTGTGGAGTTATAGCAAAACCTTACAAACTTTCAGAACTTAGCGAGATATTACATAAAATAATATATGGCACAAGATAAAGTAAAAAGAATTAAAGGGTGAAGAGTGAAAAAATGAACAAAGCCGCAAAAATTATGGTTGTAGATGATGATATGACATCGAGAGATCTTGTAACAAATTATCTTAAAAAAGAAGGTTATGAAGTAATTCAGGCTGAAAATGGTAAGAAATGCCTTGAACTTTTAAAACGTTTTACTCCTGATTTACTTTTACTTGATGTAATGATGCCGGAAATGAATGGTTTTGATGTATGTAAAGTTTTAAGACAGGATGAAAAGACTTTTCATCTTCCTATAGTTATGTTAACAGCTCTTAGTGAGAAAATGGACCGTGTTAAATCCATTGAATTTGGAGCTGATGATTTTCTATCCAAGCCTTTTGATAAAAGCGAACTTATTGCAAGAGTAAGATCCCTACTAAAAATAAAATTTCAGCATCATCAGATAATTCAGGCAGCTAAAATGTCCGCAGTGGCAACACTCTCCAATGGAGTATCTCACGAATTCAATAATATACTGGCAGGAATAGATGGGTGGGCTCAGGTTGCTCTTTCTCAAAAAAAAGAGGAAGTATATCTGAAAGCTATGGACTTTATAAGAAAAAGCTGTAAAAAAGGAGAAAACCTTGTAAAAGGTCTTCAGGATTATTCTACCACACCCTATGACAGTAATGTAAGGCCTGTGTTAACAGATATAAACAAATTGTTAACAGAACTCCTTGATATGTTCAGAGCTCAGTTTGAAAGTAGACATATAGAACTGAAAGTGAATTATGGGGAGTTACCTGAAATATACACAAACAAAAGAGGTATTCAGGAAGTCTTTTTAAATATCATAACAAATGCAAGAGATGCACTGGATAATAAACCCGGTAAAATAATTATAAAAACCTTTTTAAAGGATAATAAAATAGGAATAAGTTTCAATGATACCGGCTCAGGTATAGCTCCTGGATTTATCGATAAAGTATTTGAACCTTTCTATACTACCAAAGGCTCTCTTGGAGTAAGTAAAGTACCCGGTTCAGGCCTTGGACTTTATATATCCTACGGTATAATAAAAAGCCAGGGAGGACATATAGAAGTAAAAAGTCACCTTGGTAAGGGGAGTACCTTTACGGTATATCTGGTAAGGCGTGAGGCGTGAGGCGTGAGGCGTAATGGATGACACAGGCAATGTAATCACGTCTCCCGTCTCCCGTCTCACGTCTCACTCCTGAAGCATCAAATGAGCAAATACCTTTGTTTCTTCCACCATATTCTCAATACGGCAATATTCATTTGGCTGATGGGCCAGTTCATCATGTTTTGAACAGGCTGCCACATAAAAACCGGCTCTCCGGAAAAGAGCAGCTACAGTGCCCCCTCCTATGCCCATAGGTTTTGGTTCCACACCATATACATCCTTTATGGATTTTGCTATGGCTTTTACTACAGGAGCATCTACAGGAGTGGGAGGAGCGGCTTCATCCCTATTGGGATAATCCATCTGTATTTTTACATGGAATTTCTGTTCTATTTCATCACACATAGACCTTATAGTTCTTTCCACATCTTCAAGTGGATATTCTGGAAGAACTCTGCAATCCAGACAGAAAATATCCTTCCCCGGTATAGTATTGATATTAGGGACATTGGATTCTTTTTTAGTAGGTTCAAAGGTGCTTATAGGAGGATCATAAAGAGAATTTACTGCAGGAAAAATATTATAAAGCTCTTGTAGTTTTACAACAAGATGAGAAGCAGCTTTAAAACTGTTCACTCCTTTAGAAGGGCGACTTGCATGACATTGTTTTCCTGTAGTGGTAAACTGAATCCAGATTATAGATTTTTCAGCTATTTCAATCATTGAACCATCAATATTTCCGGAATCAGGAACGAGTATATAATCTTCTTTTCGAAAACCCTTATATTCTTTTAAAATATGAGAAAGGCCAAACTGACTTCCTGTTTCTTCATCGGCTACAAAAACCAGCCCTACATCATATTCAGGCAGAATTCCTTCATCCCAGAAAGCCTTAACTGCAAATATTGATGAAACAAGGCTCTGCTGGTTATCTTCTGTGCCTCTTCCATAGATTTTCCCATCTTTTACTACTATTTTATAGGGATCTGTTTTCCACATATTAAGATCACCCGGTGGAACTACATCCATATGAGACATTATCCAGATTGTTTTTCTATCACTTTTTCCTTTATAGATTGCTATTATATTGGGCCTGTAACCACAGGGTGCAGCAATATGAGGTGCATTAAACTCCAGAATCTCCTTAAAACCCATACCTTCAAGAAATGACAGAATAGCTTTTGCTTTTTTTACTTCACCTTCTCCTCCGTTTACAGGACTTAAAGCAGGAATAGCCGTAAGTTCTCTCTGCATTTCAATCATATCTTTTTCATAAGAGTCTATTCTCCTTGCAATTTTTTCAAAGTTATTACTCATAAGTCTTCTCCTTCAATATTACTTTATTACAAAATCAACCATAGAATATCATTATAAAAAAATAAAATCAAGGGGTTAACTCTACTTTCATAATATAATTATGATTGGCTTTCAGCCCTCAGCTTTTTTCCTTAAGCTGATTGCTTTAAACATAGTCTGTAATAACAGATTTCATTGTAACAGGTTCATAGATTTTGCGTAAGAGCCCGGACAGGGACAGACTTGTGAGATGGATACTAACTTGTCTGTTGCGGTACTTAGCTGATTGTTGATAGCCTTTTCACTCGTTAATCATTATTCTTCACCCTTTACGTCTCACCTTTCACTATATATATTGACATATTCACTAAAAATATGTAAGATAAGACGTAATTACATTTTAACGAAAGGAATTATTGAATGAAACAATCAAGTAATCTTAATATAATTCTGAGTTTTGCCATTCTTTTAATATTAATTACACCTTTTATAATTTATGGATGTGGTGACAGTAACGATCCTGATATAGGAAGTGTACAGGGGCAGATTTTTGATCTCAATGGTCAAATCATGCCAGGGGTTCAAGTAGAAATTAATGGTATAAATGTATATGGAGTTAGTATACAGGATACAAATATTGAAGGTAGATATTCTTTTGTAAATATACCTGTAGGAGAATATTTACTTACTGTAACAAAACAGGATAATACCTTTATAGCCAGTAAAAATGCTACAGTTAAGAAAAATGAAACTCAAACTGTAGACATCCAGGAAGGTGAAGTGGCACCACCAACTCCTACGCCTGTAGATACACCAACTCCTGATGGAACCCTGACTCCTATAGATTTATTAACTCCAACACCTACGCCACCACCAGGATAATTGTTTATACGGCTATGAATGATTGATTATAAAGAAGGGAGATTATAATGCTAAAAAAATATCTTTTCTATATAAGTGTTTTGTTTATTATCTGTCATATTCCGGTATTTTCTCAGGAACAGGGACCACCAGATAAGCCTTTGCCAAATCTTATAATAAGCAATGATGATTATTTAACTACCAGAAATAATAGTCAGGGAGACTCTCAGAATAATGTAAATTCCTACAATGGCTATTATAAACCTTCAAGTGTTAATGAACCTTTTAACTTTAAAAAAACAGATGATAAACTAAAGGCATTCCCTGAAAATAACAGCAATCAGGAAGGATATTCCGGATATTACAATAATCCTCCCATGGAAGGGTATAAATTCCCTGAACCATCAGTTGCTCCAGAGAGTAATCAGAATAATGCTTTAGAACTTACTGATAGTGATCTATTAAAAGGATTGGACATAAAGTCCAAAGGAATACCTATCTGGAAACAAACAAATAGAGTAAATGTAGAAGTCAATAAAATAGTAGAGCGAAATGTCAGAGTTTTTCAATTAACTCAGCAGAATAATGACAAGGTACTGGAATATAACATAGAATTTCCTTCAAATAAACAGGGAGACAAGACTGAAGAACTATCCTTTATTCTTAAAATATATAAATCCGAGGTATATATTCTTCAAAATCAGGAAAAGGGACAGCAAAAAGAAGAAAAAATAGGAAATTTTCTTACAGAAGAGAACAGAGGATCAGGATATAAAAAAATCATGACCTTTTCTTATAATGATAAAGAAATAAAACTTATAATCTTAATGGAAGAAGCAGGTAAAACTATTCCCCCGCAGGAAAACCAGAAACTAGAAAACAACGTCCAAACTCCCTCACAGAATAAGCATATTCCTGTGATTAATGAAAATAATATGGAAAATAAAAATACTCTTTTAGAGATAAACCTTTAAAATATTATAATTTAAATATAAATTTTAATACAATAAATATAACTATAACCAGGAAAAATATTCCAATAAGAATAAATCTAGTAGATAAAGGTTTCTTTTCTTCCTTTTTCTGTTTTTTCTTGACTTTTTTTACCTTTTTCTTTTTTGACGTAGAATCTTTTTCCACGGATTGAATCTCTTCAGATTCAGATACCTGGGCAGTTTTTGTTTCTGCCTTACTTGAAACAGGTCTGGTATCTATATCTTCAGTTGGCATAACAATGGTCTTTTTACTTAAAGCCTGTATTGCATCAGGGTCTATAGTTTGAATTGATGAACTTGCACCGGAGAATTGATCTGTCATTTCTGAAGTTCTGACAGTGGCTTGAATTTCTTTAAGAACATTCATCATTTCCTCTGCAGATTGATAACGATCTTCTTTATCTAACTCCATAGCTTTTAAGATGATTCCTTCTAACTCAAGAGATATAGACTTATTGTATTCCCGGCAAAACTTCAGAGGCACATTATTCATTGAACGATCTATAGCATCTACAGGTAACACTTTTGTAGATATAAAATAAAGGGTAGCACCCATTGAATAAATATCACTTCGAGTATCTGTTACCATAGCATACTGTTCTATAGGTGAGAAATGAGGAGTTATAGTTTTAGCAACAGCCAGGGTTCTGGAGTGAGGATCAAACAGTTTTGATATACCAAAGTTAATAAGCTTTACACTTTTATCTTTAGTTAAAATTATATTCTCCGGTTTTAAATCTCTAAAAATTATAGGATGAGGTTTCTGGCCGTGTAAATAACTGAGGACTTCGCAGAGTTGAATTGCCCAGCCTATAATATCCTCTTCCGAAAAAAACTCTTCTTCCGATTCTACTAAATCTTTAAAATTCTTACCGTCCAGATATTCCATTACCAGAAAATGTCTTGAATTTTCCTCGAAGAAATCTTCAACTTTAGGAAGTTGAGGTTGATCCAGCTTATTCAAAATTTTTGCCTGTAATTCAAATTGCTGATAGGCCTGTTTTGCTTCAATGGGATTATTGAAACTACTTATCAATTCTTTAATTACCCAGAAATCAAATTTCTTGCGATCCTCTACAATATAAAGATTACTATTTCTACCACTACTTAGATGTTTAACTATTTTAAATCTCTCTTTTAATAAAGTTCCCTCTGGTAAATAGTATCTATCTTTTGCCATATCTTTTGATATAAGCTGTTATTTCTTTCAGCTTCCTCCTCCTCCATTTATTTATATTCCTGAATATATTATCTCAACTTTTACAATCTTCTTTCTTACAGTTAAGAACACTCTCCTGAATTCTCTCAAATATATTTTCTACATCCTGTACCTTATATCCTCCACCCTGCACAAAATCAGGTTGGCCTCCACCTTTTCCAGAAAAATCTTTATTAAATCCTTTCATAAAAAGCGACAGATTAAAGTTTAAGTCTTTTGATCTAGCAATAACTATACTGGCCGGTTCAGAAGTAGTGGCAAAACAAACTATAGTTTTTTCAAATTTCATAATAACATTTTTTGCCAGAGATTTCAACTCCTCAAAAGTTTTATCATCATAAGAACGTCTTATATGGGTAATCCCTTGTTTGTTTTTTTCTTCATTCTGATATAAGAGCTCAACTTCCTGATTAAGACATTGTTCTTTAAATTTTTTTAAAGCTTTATAATTTTCATTGCTTTCATTTGTCAATTTATCCATTTTAGAAATTACATCCTGTAAACCCACGGAAAATCTCCATGAAATCTCTTTAAAGATGGCATTATATTCTCTAAATGTCTTTAAAACTCTCAGACCACACAAAAATTCTATTCTAAATTTATCTTTTAATTTTTCCCATCCTTTAATTACTATCAGACCTACTTCACCGGTAGTGTTACAATGGGTACCTCCACAGGCAGATAAATCAAAATCTTTTATCTCTATTATCCTGTAAAGACCAGAGCAATCCAGATCTTTACGAAGTTTTATCTTTTCAATTTCCTCTTCATTAAAATACCTGATATAAACAGGTCTGTTTTCAAATATTACCTTATTTGCGTATGTTTCTCCTTCATACAGTTTGTCTAAAGACATTTGAGAAGCATCTAAATCTATTGTAGAAAAATCTTTCCCCAGATGGAAACCCACTGTCTGAAGATTGTAAAGCTTCAAAAAAGACCGGGAAAGAATATGCTGTCCCGTATGCTGTTGCATATGCTCAAATCGCCTGTCCCAATCAATCTCACAATTAACCTCATAGCCAGGTTTAAACTCTAAGCTCTCTTTCTCCTTAAGTATATGGACAATTTCTCCATCTTCTCTTTCAAAAACCTCTTCAACAGGACATTTTTCTATAGTACCAAAATCACAAGGTTGTCCTCCGGAAACTGGATAAAAGGCAGTTTTTTCAAAAACCAGAGATAATCTATCTTCCTTATAATAAGTATCACTTATAAGAGTACTAAAAGTCTTTATATAAGAATCATCATAATACAATCTCTTCTGAGCCATCCTGACCTCACATAAAATTACAATAATTCAAATTATTATTAGCTATCAACCCTCAGCTTTCAGTTTTTCCTTAAACTGATTGCTCATAGCTTTAAACATAAAAGGTTTATTTTTACTGAAGCTAATAATTTAACAATAATGAAAATTCCTATGCATTTAAATTAATTCGACATCATTTCTTTTTTTCCCTTTTTACTAATTAACTTAAAAGTTAATTTTTATTGTACCTGGTGAACCCGACCTCCCACGGCTATAAGTGGCGGGCTTCTTACCGCTTCTCTGCCCCTCTATTCAAATAAAGGAGCAGTGAGAAGTAAAATCTATTCACTACTCACTGCTCACCAGACTACTGAACTGACCATAAGAATACAATCAGGAGTTATACCAATTATTCATCAAGTGTACTAATAAAACAGTCTTGAGGCTACTCCAAAAAAATATGAATACTTATACTTCTTATACCTGAGGCAATATCCTTTAAATTTCGACATGGAATTAACTTAAAACTTCCTTTAAATACGCCATCTTTTTGTCCTTCGGAGAACTTCGTTTTTCCGTAGCCTCAAGGTTGTTTTTACTACGTTTGATGGTAGATTGGTATTACGCATTACTATTAAAATTATTCCACCTCATCAATTACTGCTCCTTTTTTTTTATAGAGTTACAAAACATTATAAATTCAGCTACCTTAACAGCATGTATCTGACCTGCAGTAACAAAATAATCCTTCTTCTCAAATTCCCGGGCTAAAGCCAGACGATTTTTATAATTTTCCAGTTTCATATAGTGTCCTTCAAGACCTATTTCTCTATATAAATTTAACATATTTATATTTTTTTTATCACAACCATTAGTCATATCATCTCCTTCTTTCTATATTCTTTTTCTTTACACAGATTTCACTAATACCATGATTCACTTCCCACAACTATAACATTTAAGGCGGCCACAGGAGCCGCCTATCCTTAATTAGCTTTAAACTCTGCGTCTACTACATTATCTCCATAGGGTGGAGCCGAGGTATAGCCCGTCCCGGCGGGAGGTGGGCCGTATGGTTCTCCTCCACAGGGACTACCAGGTGGTGGATTACTATGGCTTCCTCCCTTAACACCTCCATAAAGAGCTTCAGCCATCTTATAAGAAGCTTCTCTGAGTTTCTCTTCAGATCTCTTTATCCTGTCTAAATCATCACTCTTTAAAGCATCTT
The DNA here is from genome assembly GCA_022704525.1 of Bacillota bacterium. GTDB lineage: Bacteria > Vulcanimicrobiota > SpSt-956 > SpSt-956 > JAKJGF01 > JAKJGF01. The sequence goes on from JAKJGF010000018.1 coordinate 29,581, forward strand.
TAAGTTCATTTATTGCTGTTTCTATATTCTGTCTATCCTGAGATGGAATCGTATCTTTGTAATCTTTAAGCTGCTTCTCCAATTGATATAACAGTGAATCAGCATTATGTCTAACTTCAATTTCTTCTTTACGTTTTTTATCTTCTTCAGAATGAGCTTCCGCCTCTCTTACCATTCTGTCAACTTCATCTTTTCTAAGATTTGTAGAGGCTGTTATAGTTATATGCTGTTCTCTACCTGTTGCCATATCTTTTGCGGAAACATTTACTATACCATTGGAGTCAATATCAAAAGTAACTTCAATTTTTGGTATTCCTCTGGGTGCAGGAGGTATACCATCCAGTCTGAACATCCCAAGAGTTTTATTATCTCTGGCCATAGGACGTTCTCCCTGAAGGACATGAACATCTACAGAAGTCTGGCCATCTGCAGCCGTACTGAATATTTCACTTTTTCTTGTTGGAATAGATGTATTCCTCGGTATTAATACAGTAGATACTCCTCCAAGAGTCTCTACTCCAAGAGAAAGGGGTGTTACATCAACAAGAACAACATCTTTTACCTCTCCACCCAGAACCCCGGCCTGTATTGCTGCCCCTACAGCAACTACTTCATCAGGATTTACTCCTTTATGAGGATCTTTCCCTGTAAGCTTTTTAACTAAATTCTCAATACATGGCATACGGGTAGAACCTCCCACAAGTATAAGCTCATCTATATCTTTTTCGGTTATACCTGCATCTGAAAGAGCCTGACGAAATGATATAATAGTTTTTTCTGTTAAATCTGCTGTAATTTCTTCAAATTTAGACCTTGTTATCTTCATTTCCAGGTGTTTTGGTCCATTCTGATCAGCAGTTATAAAAGGCAGACTTATTGTAGTTTCAAACATAGATGAAAGTTCGCATTTTGCCTTCTCTGCTGCTTCTGTCAATCTCTGCATGGCCTGTTTATCCTGCATTAAATCAATACCCTGTTCAACTTTAAACTGATGGGCCAAATACTTTACAAGCCGTGCATCATAGTCATCTCCGCCGAGGCGGGTATCTCCACTTGTAGATTTTACTTCGAAAAGTCCATCTCCAACATCAAGAACAGACACATCGAAGGTTCCACCTCCAAAGTCCCATACAAGTATAGTCTCTGCACCTTTTTTATCAAGACCATAAGCTAAAGATGCTGCAGTAGGTTCATTTATAATTCTCAAAACCTCAAGCCCTGCAATTTTACCTGCATCTTTTGTAGCCTGGCGTTGAGAATCATCAAAATATGCTGGTACTGTTATAACTGCTTTTGTAACCTTTTCACCCAGATAAGTACTTGCATCATCTGCCAGTTTTCTCAATATCATGGCAGATATCTCCTGGGGAGTATAAGCCTTCCCTTTAATATTGGCTTTTTCATTGGTACCCATCTTACGTTTTATAGAAGATACAGTACTTTCAGGATTCAACACAGCCTGCCTTTTGGCAATCTGTCCTACGAGCCTTTCACCACTTTTTGAAAAACCCACAACAGATGGTGTCAAACGGCTTCCTTCTGCATTGGTTATAACAACAGGTTTACCTCCTTCCATAACTGCTACAACTGAATTTGTTGTACCCAGATCAATTCCTACTATTTTAGACATTATCAACACCTCCATGTTTATATAAGCTTATCTTAAATCTTATCTCATTTACTATTATATAAGTTTAGTCTATTTATGTCAAGTATTTTGCAAAAAAAATTTTAATTAAAATAACTAATTATATATCAAACTTTTGAAGTATCAGGAATACTATAAAGATCAACAGATTCACTTACTGTTTTTTTATAATATTCCAATTGTTCTTTTAATTCTTCTACCTGTCTTAAAAGTTTTATTATTACTTCTATTCCTGCCAGATTTATTCCCATGTTTCTGTATGTCACAATTTCCTTTAAATATTCCATATCTCTCGATGAAAAAAGTCTCATATTACCTTCTGTGCGAAGAGGTTTGATGAATCCCAATTTTTCATAATTTCTGATAGTCTGAGGATGAAGCTCAAGCAAATCCGAGACAACTTTCATAGTATAACATGGTTCTTCCGGTTTCGGTTTCCACATATTATCCACCACCTTTTATCCCATTCTGGTATAAACCCTGGGATTATCACTGCGTATCCTGGCCATTTCTTTAAATAATTCTTTTTCTTTCTGAGTTAAATTCTGAGGCATTACAAGGTTTACTTCTACAATCATATTCCCCGGTATACCTCCTTTAAGTTTAGGCATACCCATACCACTTAATCTAAATTTCTTCCCATTTTGAGTTTCAGGGGGAATTTTCATCTGGACCTGTTTACTATTAAGGGTAGGAATATTTATTTCTGCTCCCAGAGCTGCCTCGGTGATACTAATAGGAATTTTACAATATAGATCATTGTCTTTAAGCTCAAAAAAGTCATGGGAAAGGAGTTTAACAATTAAATACATATCACCTCTCTGACCATCAGGCCGAATTTCTCCTTCACCTCTCAATCTTATTTTTGAACCTTCCTTTACTCCGGGAGGAATCCTGGTCTGAATCTGCCTGCTCACCAGAATTATACCACTACCTCCGCAATTACGGCAGAGATTGTTATCCATTCTTCCAGTGCCATAGCATGTGGAACACCGTTCCTGTCTCTGAATTTGAAAAGATTTTTCCGTCCCACTATAGGCTTCTTTAAGGGTTACTTCTATTTGATATTCTACATCACTTTGTATTTTGTTAGAAGTTCTGAACATATCAGAGCTAAAATTCATAGATGCACCATCTGAACCGAAGTAAGTATTGAAGAAATCACTGAAATCACCAAAACCAGTAAAAGAAGAACTTCTTCCTCTCCCCTGTCTGTTCTGTCTGGAAAATCCTCCTCCCCATCCAAAGTCTTTAAAATAACTAAAAGGATCACCACCACTTCCGGCATCAAAATTAACGCCTCCAGTTTTCCAGTTGCTACCTAAAAGATCGTACTTTTTTCTTTTTTCCGGGTCCGATAAAACTTCATAGGCTTCATTAAGATCTTTAAATCGCTCTTCTGCACGAGGATCATTTGGGTTTATGTCAGGATGAAGTTGACGTGCCAATTTTCTGTAAGCCTTTTTCACTTCTTTATCTGAAGCCTTTTTATCCACACCGAGAATCTTATAATAATCCTTAAATTCCATAAAGGTCACCAACCCTTACTATTCTATATTAACTAATATATTTTATATATCTAATTTTATTATAAAAGTTTAGTCAACTTATGTCAAGTATTAAACAAAAAATAATTTGCAATGGTTTATATTCCCGCTCATTACAGATCGTACTTTGCATATTAGGAGCTAAAGTAATCTTTCTAACTCTCCTCTTAACTCTTCAACAGTTTGATGTCTGTGTTCTTTAAACATTCTCATAGCTTTGAGTATAACTGTCTCAAATTCTACTGAGAGATTCGGATTAAAGAGTCTACAGGGTGTTAAAACTGCCGCTTCCATATTTATATCTATAGCATCTGCCGGCTTTGTTTTAGTTGACATAAAATACATTACGGCACCCAGTGAATATATATCAGTTCTTTCATCTGTCTGACCGCTATATTGTTCAAAAGGAGAAAAATGAGGATTTATTATCTTTGCAACCTCTAAAGTCTGTTGTTCTTTGTGAAAAAACTTCGAAATACCAAAATCTATGAGTTTCAATGTTCCTCTGTCAGATAGTATAATATTATCAGGTCTTAAATTGCGAAAAATTATCGGTTCAGGTTTCATATTATGAAGATATAAAATTACACTGCAGAGCTCAAGTCCCCATTTTACTATCTGCTTTTCGTCTATAAAACCCTCCACTTCATTGATAATTGTAATGAAGTCCTTTCCTTCTATATATTCCATAATAAGATAACGTTTATAATCATAATCAAAATAATCCTGATATTTAGGTAAATTTGAATGAATAAGTTTAAATAAAATTTTTGCCTCCATTTTAAACTGGTCTATAGCCTGATGTCTGGTGGAGAGATCCGAAAAATTATCTATAAGTTCTTTTATCATCAGGTACTGATTGGTTTTTATATCAAAACCCTTATAAATTATACTGATAGAAGAAACATTTATAACATCTACTATCATATAACGTTCTTTTAATATAGTATGAGGAGACAGAATTGTTTCATTTATCTTTAAAGAATTATCTTTTTTGGTAGAAATTTTTATCTCAGACCTGGGATGGTTAATATTGTCTGAAGTAGAAAGAGAAGAGGTAACTCTCTCTAACATAAGGGTAGAATGCTTTTTCCTCTCATGTCTTTTTAACTCGATCAGGGCTTTTAATTTCTCGCTTGTAGCCAGGAAGGGCCTGTTAAAAGTTATCTCCCCTGCAAGTTTATCAGTATCGGTAGTCTTCTCTTCCTCTATCTTTTTAAACCTCATTGGCCGTATATCAGTAAGAGACTGGCCAAATTTTTTATAGAAAGAATCCTCATTCCCTACATCTGTAACAGTGTTTATATCCAATATTTTATTTGACAAGTTTTCTTTTCTGGCCACAGTAGGACTTACTGGTATAAACTTTTTTAAGGCTTTCTGTAAAAAAGTAACTTTATCTGTCTTATTATCATACATAGACTCTCTTGCTTCTATTATATTGAGGTAAATATTTTTAAGATCTCTTTTCATATCCTCGGCTGACTGATATCTATCTTCTACATTGATACTCATAGATTTAAGGACTAATTTTTCAAGATCCAATGGCATTTCGCCAATAAAACTTCTTGGAGAAGGAATAATCTCCCTGGAGATGGCTAATTTTAAAGGTTCTGGAGGAAGATTAGCTGTAAGAAGATAATAAAAAGTTGCTCCCAGTGAATAAATATCAGCTCTAATATCTACTTTGCCTTTAAACTGTTCTGGAGATAAAAAATACGTGTAAAAATCTCTGGAAGATTTATTGTAACCCTCATCTATATTAGGCAGACCTAAATTAAAAAGCTTTAATTGCCCATCTTCTTTTAAAAAGATATTATCAGGTGTAATATTTTTAAAGATAATTGGCCTGGGGCTGGCATTATGCAAATAAGAAAGCAGATTACATAGAGCTATCATCCAGAGAATTAATTGATCATATTCTAAAATACCATCAAATTGCTCAAGGGTATCTTTCAGGGTATTACCTTCAAAATTTTCCATAATAATATAATGTTTCCCCATATAATCAAAATAATCATTATACTTTGCAAGATTCTGGTGTGAAATTTTAGAATAAATCTTGAAATATTTTTTAAATTGTTCCATAGCCTGTTGTTTTATTATGGGATCAGGGAAAAAGCTTGATAGTTCTTTCACAATAACGACTTCTCTATTATTAAGATCAATAGCATTATAAACAGTAATAAAATCTATAATTCTCAATACATTTAAAATTTCATATCTTTTATTTAAAATTTTTCCTGCTGCCATAAATATCTTTCCAAGAAATATCTAAAATATTACCGAATTATATTCAGTATTTATAGACCCACTTTTATTCAATTCTAAACTTTGCTTTTATTATAACACAAAGAAATTTTTATGTATATATAAATCGTAATGCGGGTTGTGTAAAAAAAGTGTTGGTTCGAATACCTATTGCACTAATTTTACCTGCACAAAATTGATTTTTAATAAATTTTTTAGAAA
>JAKJGF010000402.1 GCA_022704525.1 Bacillota bacterium
CTTAATTTATTTCTTACACACATTTTATTATACCTACTTACGGAATTTTTTTATTAGAAACACTCTAATGACTATATTAACAGAAGTAGATCCTTTAATTTCCAAAAAATTAAACTTGAATACTATTAAGAAAAAATCAAATTGGTGCAGTTTGACAAAATAGTTCGGCAACCTCTAATTTCTAAACGAGTATAATAGTATGCACCGCTGTAAAAAAAGTCTGAATCTAAAGGATCATTCCTGCAATATACACCATCGCACTCTTCCGACTGTCCCTTGACAGTAAAAATATCGTCGGATAAAATATGAGTATTATAAAATAAGGAGGAGGATACAGGTTGACACCAGAAGAATTAGCCCGCGAGGCCATTGCTAAATTTAATAAGAAAATTACAAATGAAGTATTTCTGACCATTCAAAATGACCGGGATCTGATGCAAAAATATTTAAGAGTAGTTGAGACTAAAGGTTTAAACGTAACAAATCAGATTATCGGAAAGGTAATAAAGGCAAGATATCATCTTGAAAATATTGAGGACAGAGAATATAACCCTTCTTGCACATTAATTCAGAGCCATCAAAAATTTAAGTAATATTAAATTCAGTATGGGATTTAAGTTAACATCTATATTTATGATATGCTCTTTTATGGAGATTTCTTATGAAAATAGTTTATCTAGATCAGATGCACTGGATTGAATTAGCAAAAGTAATTAACAAAAAATCTGCCAAACCTGGGACAGAAGATGCACTGAAGCATTATGAGTTCCGTATCCTTCTTTGAGTCCGACCATCCTGACAATTTTATTAATGAACCGATATGCTTGTTGTCTTCCGATTGTTTTTTTTCTTTTTTTCCTTTTTTCGATAAGAATAAAGGTTCATCCAATAGAAAATCTCTTGTTATTAAATATTCCATTAATGCTTTTTTTGCTGTATCGCAATGGGAAAATTTTTTACTTTCCCTGTCTTTTGTTCTCTTATAGTAATCCTGTCTTTTATTTTCCGTTTTTCATCTAATACATCTTTTATTTTCAGATTAAGTAGATCACAGATACGAAGATCTGAATTAATGCCTAAAATAAATAGGCAGTAATTTCTTAAATTGGTAGCTTTAAGAATTTTCTTTATATCATCAATCTTTTTTCTATCCCGGATCGGTTCTACATATTCCATAAAAAACCATCTCCTAAAAGTATCATAATGTATATTATATATCTGTTCAATTTTTTCTATAATTCTTTTATGGCTCTTCTCTTTGTGCTGTAATGAAGGAGCTAACCACCCATCTGCTTTCTTTCTGTTTAGAAATCTTACCGGTCTGTACCAGGTTTTTCTGCTTCTTCTGCATCTTCTATAACTACTTCTTTCTGAATTCAATTTAACTATATCTTTCCTTAACATAAGAGAGCCCGAAAATAATTCTTCTTTATCTGTCATTGCTGATAGTCCAATATGAAGATAACCGCTATCTATTCCAAGAGTAACATCCTGTTTTGTCTCTCCTGCTGCAAAGGTATACAAGTTGATTACTCCTTACTAAAAGATTTTTCCAATAGATACTCTCAAGTTCTATTCCGGAACCTTTTAAAACCGGTTGGCTCCCATGGAGGTGTTATTCAGGGTTTTTAAGCTTTAAGCACTGTCCGCCGGGTAAGAGCGAATTATTACTAATTCACCCTCCCCTAAGAACCGAACTTGAAAGTTTC
>JAKJGF010000208.1 GCA_022704525.1 Bacillota bacterium
GACATTTATGGAAGGAAAAAATATAGAATACGGGACTCTTCTGGTAGATTCACTCTGTACCTATATGAAAAACCATTCACCTCTTACAGATGATCACGCAAAAATAGAAGGAAGGATTAGTTTTAAAGAAATTAATTGATAGAGAGTAAAGCAATATAATAATAATTTTTTTTTCTATTGCCTTTTAATGAAATATATTGTAAAATGATATTGAACCTCTGAGGGGTATGTAAGGATTTTGCATTTGCGTATTGTGAGTTTTAAGATCAAAGTTTTTGTGTATTGCAAGTTTAATGGTCATTTGAATGAGTGTAAATGATTTTAAAGGATGTTAAATTTTCAGATCAAAATTAAGGTCAAAATTTTTGCATAGCGTTTCTTGACAGATCTCTAAACCCCGAGGGGGTTCAATCTTTTTTAGGGATATGTCATTTTGTCAGGATTATTTTACCTCTTTATTATATCAAAAAAATAATTTACTTCAGTAATAAATTCTAAATATAAAGAATTCTATTTATATTTTTATAGAATACCAGACCATCAATCTTTTGCTTTGAGATTTACTTTTTTGCTGTTATAATATTTTTATTGTAATAGAAACATATGGTAACAAATATATCTCAAAATTAAAAAATAAATTTTTCTGAAACTTTTACTAGAAATTTAAAGAAGGATTTGGGTATAATAATATATAATTAATATGCATAGGAATTTTCATTATTGTTAAATTATTATTTTCAGTAAAAATGAACCTTTTATGTTAAACTATCAACAATCAACTATCAGCATAAGGAAAAAAGCTATAAGCTGAGGGCTGAAAGCTAATAATAATTTATAAAAGATATAAATAGTTCATTGTAAAGTGTATTGACTTCATATTTATTTAAATTTTTTAGATAAAAAATATGTGGTGTAGATTTATGACACGATTCTGTCATAGTTGTGGAAGAGAAAATAGAGATACATCTAAGTTCTGCAGTGGTTGTGGTAATATATTAGAGGGAAGCTCATATTCCAGCGTGATTTTGCCTTCAGGGACGGTACTGGAAAATCGTTATGTTATAGTTAACCTTATAAAAAAAAGCTTGAGAGGAGGGGTTTATAAATGTCTGGATAAAAAATTGGATAGTTTTTCTGCAATTAAAGAAATACTCCCTCCTTATGGAACACCAGAAGAATTAGTTAAAGCCAGAGAAAAATTTGAGCAGGAAGTCAGACTTATTGCAAAATTAAATCACTCCAATCTGGTAAAAGTTCTTGATTATTTTATAAATAGAGGCAGATATTATGTGGTTATGAATTTTATAGACGGAGAAGATCTCCTGGGTAGATTAAAAAAAGAGGGGAAGCCAGGTTTTCCGGAGGAGAAAGTAGTAGCCTGGTCAAGGCAAGTTCTGGAAGTTCTGGATTATCTCCATAATCATAGACCTCCTGTTATATATTGTGATATAAAGCCTGAAAATATCATTATTCAAAAAGATGCTCAACCTGTATTAATACATTACGCTATATCCAGATTGATTTATCATAGAAGCCGCCTTACTCAAAAATCCGGAGGTATAAGTGCTTATATACCGGAGGAACAGATAAGAGGTGACCCTGAGGTTCGTTCAGATTTATATGCTCTTGGTGCTACAATGCATCATTTACTTACAGGTATAGAACCATTACCTTTCAGATTTGAACCTTTAAGGAAAATGGCTCTCTCTGTATCATCTACTGTAGAAAATGTTATTATGAAAGCACTGGAGAATAATCCTTCAGACAGATTTTCCAGTGCAAAGAAGATGTTAGATGCACTGCCATATAAACCAAAAATATTACTGCTCTCCAGAAGTGAGAATAAAGAAAAAAAGTTGTGTGAAAACAGTAGAGAAGATAGAATAATCTGGGAGTTTGAAACCGGTGGTTCTGTTAGATCAAGTCCCTGTGTCTCAGAAGGGAGAGTTTATTTTGGAAGTTGGGATAGTAAATTTTATTGCCTGAATGCTAAGAATGGTAAAAAAATCTGGGATTTTAGGACAGGATGGCATATTTACTCCAGCCCTTGTGTTTCAGAAGGAAGAGTTTATTTTGGTAGTTGTGATAAGAAGTTTTATTGTCTGGATGGGGAAAAAGGTCTGGAAATATGGCACTTTGAAACAGATTGCCATGTTTATTCCAGTCCTTTTGTTTTAGATGGACTTGTTTATTTTGGAAGCAGTGATAAAAAATTTTACTGTCTGGATGCCCGAACTGGTAAGAAGATCTGGGCCTTTGCTACAGGTGGGGGCGTATACTCTAATCCCCGGGTTTCAGAAGGGAGAGTTTATTTTGGTAGTAGTGATAAAAAACTTTATTCTCTGGATGCAAAAATTGGAAAAAAGATATGGGAGTTTCAGACATATAGTGAAGTCGGTTCATGTCCCTGTATTTTAGAAGGGAGAGTTTATTTTGGGAGTCTTGATAAAAGACTATACTGTCTGGATGTAGAAAATGGTATAAAATTATGGAATTTTAAAACAGGTCTTGGTATTTATTCCAGTCCTTATATTTTGAATGATTTTATTTATTTTGGAAGTCTTGATAAAAGATTATATTGTCTGGATATAAAAGATGGTAAGAAAATCTGGGATTTTGAAACAGGTGGTATGATATATTCCAGCCCCTGTATCAATGATGAGATGGTTTATTTTGGTAGCTGGTATAAAAATTTCTTTTGTCTGGATGCTACGACTGGTAAGAAAATCTGGGATTTTGATACAAATCTCGGTGTTTATTCCAGTCCCTGTGTTTCAGAAGGAAGAGTTTATTTTGGAGATGAAAATAATAAATTCTATTGTCTTGATGCAAGTAAAGAAGGTAGATTAAATATTTTATCGAAAGCTTCATAAAAATTTTATTATTTGTATATTTATAACTATTCTGTTTGTTAAGTATAAAATGTGGCATGTAACGTGAGAAGGAATTTATAATTACAGGAGTTGTTATGACAATATTCTGTGATAATTGCGGAAAAGAAAATAGAGATGTGGCTAAATTTTGCATTGTTTGTGGCAATGCTCTGGAGCAAACTGTGATCAGCACCGGTCCTTTACCAAAGGGTATAAAACTGGATGAACGTATAACAATTATTGAACTTATAAAAGCAGGCGGTATGGGAGCTGTATATAAAGCATCTTATGATAAATTACATAAAATCTGTGCTGTAAAAGAGCTTCTTCCTTCTTATGGAACTCCCGAGGAACTGAATAGAGCAACAGAGTGGTTCAAGAGAGAGGCAAGACTTCTTGCCAAACTGGATCATCCTAATTTACCGGGATTTGTAGATTGTTTTGTCTGCAATAGCAGATATTATATAGTTATGAATTTCATAGAAGGGGATGATCTGGAGAATAGATTGGAAAAGGAAGGTGCCCCCGGATTGCCGGAAAAAGATATTGTAGATTGGTCAAAACAGGTTCTGGAAGTTCTGGATTATCTTCATAATCAAAAGCCACCTATTATATACAGAGATTTAAAGCCTGGTAATATTATGATAACTAAAGAGGGAAGGGCTATATTGATAGATTTCGGTATAGCAAGAGTAGTTCCTGATTACGGTAGAGCCAGGAAAACTGCTGTGGGCACAAATGGTTATGCCTCTGTAGAACAATGCAGGGGACATGCTGAACCAAGATCAGATCTTTATGGTCTGGCTGCTACAATGCATCATCTCCTTACAGGTGTTGAACCTTTGCCTTTTAAATTTGAACCGGTAAGAAAGATTATTCCTACAGTATCTCCTAATCTCGAATATATTATTATGAAAGCTCTTAAAGAAAAAATTGACGATAGATTTCCCAGCGCGAAAGAAATGTTAAAAGCCCTTAATGTCTTTTTCCCTGCAGGCAAATCTATTGTAGCTATTAGTTCTGCAGGACGACAGCCTACGAGGCAACTCAGAAAACCCGGGAAAAAGTTCTGGGAGTTTACTATGGGTGGGTCTGTTTCTTCCAGCCCGGCTGTCTTTGAGCAACATGTTTATTTTGGAAGTAGTGATAAAAAACTTTATTGTGTTCAGTCAAAAACAGGAGGCAAAATCTGGGACTTTGATACAGGTTCTTATACATTTTTATCGAGTCCCTGTATAAAGGAAGGTTTTGTTTATTATGGAAGTGGAAAAAATCTTTACTGTCTGGATGCTAAGACCGGTAAAAAAATATGGTCTTTTGAGACTATTCTTGGATTTCAGTGCAGCCTCCGTGTTGTGGATGAGTGTGTTTATTTTGGTAGTACAGAGAAGAAACTGTACTGTCTGAATGCCAGAGATGGGAGTAAAATCTGGGAATTTGAAACAGGGGGCTGTGTTGTTTCAAGTCCTTTTATTTGTGAAGGTTTTATTTTTGTTGGGAGTGATGATTACACTTTTTATTGCCTGGACGCAAAAGAAGGTAAAAAAGTCTGGGAATTTAAAACAGGTGGCATGATTAAATCCAGCCCCTGTGTTAGAGAGGGTTATGTTTATTTTGGCAGTAATGATAAAACCCTCTATTGTATGGATATAAAAAGAGGTAAAAAAGTCTGGGAGTTTAAAACAGGCTTCTGGGTCTCTTCAAGTCCTTATGTCGTAGACGGCTATGTTTATTTTGGAAGTGATGATAAAAAAATTTACTCTTTTGAGTCAAAAACCGGTGCCAAAAACTGGCATTTTCAATGTGAGAATAGAATTGGTTCCAGTCCCTGTATAGTTAATGGATTTGTTTATTTCGGTTGTTGTGATAAGAGATTCTACTGTCTTGATACAAGAAATGGTAAAAAATGCTGGGACTTTGAAACATCAGGTGAGATATGGTCAAGTGCCTGTATAGTAGATGGTTTTTTGTATTTTGGTAATAATGATAAGAAATTATACTGTCTGGATACGGGAAGTCCTATTAATAAAGGAGGTAATACACTCAGCGGCCAGGAATATTAATTATGAGACGTGAGAAGTGAAAAGTTATTCCCCGGAAATCAGGTAATGAAATTCCCTGGGAGCATGTAGGGTGGAGAAACAGATACATCTATTTACCTGACGAATGAATCTTCCTTTTTATTGTAAAACTATCCAGATTTTTATGGTTTACTTCTATACCCAGCCCTGGCTTATTTGGGACATTTATTGTAGAATCAGTATTTAGAACGAAAGATGGTTCGGCTATATCCTCTATATAGTATCGTGAACTGGCACTTATGTCTGAAGGTATTGTAAAACCGGCTAAAGATGCAATAGCCAGATTTGAAGCTCTGCCAATATTTGTTTCAAGCATTCCTCCACACCATACCGGTATACTCCTACTGTAACATTCATTGTGGATTTTTACTGCCTCTATGAGTCCACCCACCCGGGGGGCTTTAATATTTATAATCCTGCAGGAATTTAGTTCCAGAGCTGTCCGGGCGTGAGAAACGGAAAGGATACTTTCATCCAGACATAGAGGAGTTTTTATTTCTTTTTGAAGGAGACTGTGTTCATATATGTCATCCTGGGAAAGAGGCTGTTCAATAAGAAGCAAATTGAGATCATCCATAAGCTGAAATATACCTGTATCTTCAAGGCTATAAGCCGAGTTTGCATCTACCTGTAATAATATATCCGGGAATGCTATCCTTACAGCCTTTGTATCGATTATATCCCTCCCGGGTTTAATCTTTATCTTAATTCTTTTATATCCATCATTAATATAGCGATTTACTCTTTCTATGAGAGATCCCGTGTCAGGTTGAATACCGACAGAGACTCCAACTTTCACACGGTCTTTAATTCCTCCCAGTAAGTGTGAAAGTGTTTTACCCTGTGCCTTACCGATTATGTCCCACGCCGCCATCTCAAGAGCAGCTTTCGCCATAGGGTGTCCCCTGACAGTACTGTAAAGTTTTATAAAGGCAGGTATATCTGTCAGAACATGTCCCATTACTACTGGAACAAGAAAATCATTCATTATATGCCAGGCTGTTTCTGTGGTTTCATAGGAGTAACCTGGTTCTGTTTCTGCCACACATTCACCGTATCCTGTGTAGTCAGAGGTTTTCATTATTACGATAATACAGGATCTTTCCCGGGTTGTACCAAAACTTGTGGTAAAAGGCTCCACAAGTCTCATTAAAACATGGCGAAGTTCAATTTCTTCGATTTTTCCTGTAGAAGAATTATTCATGATTTATTCTCCTTTTTATGTAAAAGTGCCAGTAAGGAAAGTATAGAGATGATAATGATTATCAAATATTTAAAGTTCATATAAGGTATAAATATTCTATTGAACATTTCCTGGGAATCTGGCATTTTTTTCTGCCTCTTTCATTATTTCAGAGTGATATCTATTACTGATTCTACATTGACAGAATATATCCTACAAAGGAATTTTATTGGTTCTTGTCCTTCTCTTTTTTTCTCAGGAGTATTATGTTAAAATAAATAAAGAAATTGTAATAAGAGGAAATAGAAAAAATTAGAGAAAATAAATAATAAAAGATTTAATTGCCGTATATAAGGTGAGGGAAATGGATAGTCTCTTAAATTCCGGACAGAATGATGATTTTCTTTCTCCTTATCTCATAGGAGATAAGAACCTCAAAGGTATAAAAACAACATCTCCTGCGAAAAAGGAAGAGGTAAAAGCTCCTGTTTCTCCTCCTGCACCACCTGTAACTGCTACTGTAGTTACCCGGGAAGCCCCTGCCGTCATAAAACAGCCTGAACCACCGCCGGTAGTAACACCGCCACCCCTATCCAGGAGAAAGAAAAATAAACTCAATCTGAGTGCTGTATATGATACTATTAAACTTCCGGAAATGCCTGTTCCTGATAGAATTCAGCCACTTCCTCCCAGGACAATTGATTTTTCAAATGCTGTAATGGGTCTTAGAAATGCTGATGGCACTCCTCTTGCCTTTGTACAGAAAAAATATCTTGAAACAGAAGTAGTGGATCCTGAAAAAGGAAAACAGGGCGAACTGGATATTCAGGAAATATTCCGGGATGGTAAAGAAGCTGTTATAGCAAAAGCTAATAAATTACTGGGAAGAGAAATCCCTGAAGACAGTCGTGAAAGAAGTTTTGCTATGCTCGATAAGATGATAGTAAAGGCTTCTGACTCACTGGTTAAAGAAAAATTGAAAGCAGAACTGGTTGTACTTGGAGAGAAATTTATAAAAACCTGTAGAGACCATGATGTCTGGGTTATAATACTTGGTGCAGGGGAAAGACTTTCTAAAATAAAGGTTTATGGGTACCAGTTATTTGGGACAGGAGAAACAGGAAGAGGTGAATTTCGCCGGGGTATGGATGAGATCAGGGGAGTATTCCGTACATACAAGGTAAATGATGAGCTTACATGGAAAATAGTCGTAGTAGGTGAGGAATTGATTACAGGTATTTATGGAACCACATCAATCCACGAATTTGCCCATGCCTATGATCATGCCTGGTGTGCATTGAGAAAGGGTAGATTCGGCCTTTCTGTTCAACTGTGGAATACCTACTATCATCAGAGAAAAGGTTTTATTACCAAATATGCCTCTACTAAACCACAGGAATATTTCGCAGAATCTGTGGAAGCCTTTTTTCATCCACAGAATCATGAGGAACTTTTGAAATGCGACCCTGGAATGTATAAATATCTTCAGGATCTTTTTGTCAGTCAATAGGAGTAGAAGAAAGTGGAGACAATAACTGAAAAAATTCATACTTATAAGGATTAATGGAAATTTCAAAATATAGCAGATATGAACTTATAAAAGGAGTAATACAGGAAATCTCACCTTCTGATAAGATGCATGGTTTTATATCAGCGAAGATCTGTACTATGGTAAGTAATTTTGTGCGAGAATATAAGCTTGAAATTGTTACAGGTGCTGAAACAGGTTATAAATTAACCTCCAATCATGATACAGTGAGAGCCTCTGATATGGCTTTTGAGAGTAATGAAAGATTAAAAGAAAGTGGTATTAAGAGAAGATGATACCCTTTCAGAGGGAGATATGTTACCGGATTTCAAGTGTAAAGTAAAAGAAATTTTTGAGATATAATTAACTCAGAAGTTTTTATTCAATTTTAAGAGGAAATTTTTTTTTAGAGTCTAATTATAATATAGCTATTAGCAGTCAGTTAATAGCTATAAGCTTTATAATCCTTTATAGCTCATAGCTGAGTGCTTACAAATTTTATTAAGGAGTTGTAGGTAGATGAAATTAAAGTTCTATGATCTTACTCAGCCTTTAAGTGTTTTAACCCCTCCATGGCCAACTTATGAACCCTTACAGGTAAAATTTTTCAAACGTCTTGCACCAAATGGAGCCAATGGCCAGCTTATAACTACCAGTAATCATGTAGGAACTCATTTAGATGGTTCTCTTCATTTTTGCACTCACGGGAGAGATATAGCAAGTATTCCTATGGAAGATCTTACGGGACC
>JAKJGF010000403.1 GCA_022704525.1 Bacillota bacterium
TATAATTAGAACGCATATCCAGGACTTTTTGAAAATACTTTGTAGATTCTTCATAATTACCCAGTGTTATAAGTGTATTTCCCAGATAATAATAAGAATCAATTAGTTCCGGCATTAATTCAATAGTTTTTTTATAGTTTTCAAGGGCTTCCTTCATAGAACCCCTTAATTGTAAAGCTATAGCATATCTAAAGAATAATTCTCCATTTTTTGAATCTCCCTGAAGAGCTTTTTTGAAAAATTCTATGGAACTATCATAATCTTCAAGATAAAAATAAGAAATAGCCATACTGGTGTAGATTTTGTTATTACCTTTCGGAAGTGCTCTTTTCCCTGCTTCAACTGCTTCTTTGTAAAGCCCTGTTTTTTCGCTGGCATAGCATACATTACCCCAGTATTCTTTCCTGGATTTATCAAGTTCACATGCTTTTTTAAATGCCACCAGAGCATTTGACCAGTCATATTTATTCGCATAAATTTCTCCCAGTAGATTGTAATATGACCCTTCCCCGGGCTTTATTTTTATAGCTCTCTGTATAAGGTCAAGAGCCTGAGTAGAAGAACCTCTTTTATAATAATATGTTGAGAGATCAAACATGATTTTATCTTTCTTCGGATCCAGTGTTAATTGTTTTTCCCATTCCAGAATTTGTTTGTCTTTTTTTGCTTGCTCAATATATTGAAGTCTTTCCTGGATGGCCTTTACAAATTTTGCGTCTAAACTATAAGCTTTTTCATATTCCATAACAGCTCCTTTCGCATCTTTCAGATTATAATTTACCAGACCTAAAAGATAGTGGGCTACAGGATCATCAGGTAGTAGTTCTACAGCATTTTTAAGATATTTGTAAGCTTCGTTCAGAGCATTATCATTATAGGAAAACCATCCGAGTATTATATTTGAATAAGGATTTTTTATATTATTTTCAGTTATTTCTTTCATATCTTCCAGTGTTATGAGATCCATATTAAAGGACATACCTGCCAGATCACTATAGAGGGAAAAATCACCCTCATTTTTCAGATTATATTTTATAATGGTCATTAATTGATCCAGGGATTCTTTATTTTTCCCTTTTCTGGACATGATTAAGGCCAGATAATTTCTTGCCAGAAGGTCATTTGGTTTAATGAGCAGGATTTTTTCTAAATTTTTGCTGGCCCCATCAAAATTATAGGAAAGAAAATCTGATGTGGCTATAAGATAAAGGGCTTTTCTGTCGTCAGCTGTTATGTGATTCAGTTTTTCAAAGGTTTCTTTTGCTTTAGTATAATAGGATTCCTGTAGATATATATTACCCAGCATGAAGTAAGCTTCTTTAAATTCTGGGTCCTCAAGAATTGCTTTATTTATGGTATTTATAGCTTCTTCCATTTTTCCCTGGCTGTAAAGGTTTCTGGCTTCTGAGAGATAATTCTGAAGTTTTTCCTGGCTTCTAATCTCATAAGAATAGCTTATAATCGTTATAAATATTAATAGTATGATAATAATTGATTTCACTTCTAAAGTTCTCCTTTTCGTCCGAAACTTTATTTATATTATCACATAAATATCTTACTTTCAATCTTTGAATTATTTCCTGACTTTAGAGGAAAAGGGCTTGCTGCAAAGAATAATATTTATATTAGATAAATAGGTTAAGAGCTGAAGTGGTGATATATTGAGATTTTTTTATATAATATTAAATTTATTATTTATTTTTTTT
>JAKJGF010000404.1 GCA_022704525.1 Bacillota bacterium
GCTACTCCCCGATTTACCGGGGAGGAGGGATTCGAACCCCCAACAACGGCATCCATAGTGCATGTAAGTTTTTCAAATAAGAGCAAGTTTTTTTATAATTGAATTGTAAAATAAAATTTGTTTTCTGTCAATCCTCTCTTATTAACCGCTCCGGGTCAGATATGATGCAACTGACCGAATACTTCCTTGACTATTTTTACCATAACAATTACAATTAGGGCTGGGGCAAGTTTGACCCCAATTTCGTGATTTTTTTATTTCTTTCACCCTCTTTCTTGTATATTTTACTCGAAAGAGAGGTGAAAGTTAACCACCAATTTTTATATCAAAGTACTGGCGAAAGAGTATCATTTGTCCCTGTCCGGGCTCTGGAGCAAAAGATATGCCGTCAAAGGAGAAAGTTATAACTTAAATAAATGTAAAAGTGAGATCAAAGGGTTTTTATAGAACTTTCTATATTTTTCTATATAAATTCATACTATAGTTAATATAAAGGCTAAAAGCTGAAAGCTCATAGCTAATTTAAGGAGTATTAATAATGATTGTTTCCTATCCATTGAATATTACAAAAGATCATCCAGTAGAGATTCACCCTGGAAAATTACCTGAGATAGAAAGATCTCTTATTTCTGAAATAAAAGATGAAATAAAATATTATCCCCTCTCAGCTCCTCAGAAACGTATCTTTATAATGGAACAGATGGATAAAATTATACACAATACTCCTGTGCTTTTATCTATTGAGGGAAAACTGGATATAGGAAAACTCAGTAAAGCTATTCAGACTCTTGTAGATAGACATGAAGGCCTGAGACTTTCCTTTCATATGGTCGATGAAGTACCTGTGCAGATTCTGAATAAAAGGGTTAAACTCAAAAAAACCTATCGGAAATCCGGTGAAGATATAGATGAAATAATACAGGAACATTTGAAACCTTTTGATATATCCCGGGCGCCTTTATTCAGGGTTGAACTCCTGAAGGCATCTTCAGAAAAACACTTCTTATTTCTTGATTTTCACAACATAATATTTGATGGTGTATCACTGAATATATTTATAAGAGAATTATTGGAGATTTACCATGGTAAGGAATTACCACCTCTTACCTTTCAATATAATGATTTTGCCTTATGGCAGAGTTCTTTCCTTCAGAGTGATCAGATTAAAAAATATGAAGAATACTGGTTAAAAGTATTTGCAGATGAGATACCATCGTTGAATTTATTTACTGATTATTCCAGAAGACCGGGTCAGGGTTTTTCAGGAGACAGATATGATTTTACTTTAGATTTTAAACTATCTCAGGAGCTTAAAACCCTTTCTTTAAAAACAGATACACCTTTATTTATAATCTTACTGGCTTCATTTAATATTCTCCTGTCAAAATATACTTCTCAGGAAGATATTATTACAGGATTTCCTGTTACAGGAAGAAAGTATGAAGATTTAGCTGGAGTTATAGGTCTCTTTACCACTACCCTTCCTTTAAGAAATTTTCCCTCGGGTCATAAGTTTTATAGAAATTTTCTTTCAGAGGTTAAAGAGAATTTTTTCTCTGCCCGGAAAAATCAGGATTACCCCGTGGATAGCCTTATTGAAAAATTGAATATACAGAGAGAAACAGAAAGAAATCCTCTTTTTGATGTTGTTTTTTCATTTCAAAATAGTAATGTTTCTT
>JAKJGF010000019.1 GCA_022704525.1 Bacillota bacterium
AGTTATGTATTTTGCAAATTCAAAACTCCTGAATTCAGAATACAGAATTCAGGAGTTTTAAAAATTATTCTGACTCTTGAATCCTGAATTCCTTCCACCTTCATAAAAATTTGCGTAACTTCTGTATAAATTAATTATAGTATATAATAAAAATAAAATCAATACAAATAAAAAATTTTCAGGAGATTTTAAATCAGGACTTACCCATTATGGAATAAAAAAACACAATAACTGCTGTGAACAAAGAGATTCTTTGAAAGTTTAGTTTTATAGAAAATAATTTTTATATAACGATAAAATTTTATCTGTATATAAAGAAAAAGAAGGGTGTCTTACCGATTTGTAGATATCCTGACATTACAATCTAACATTTCTGCTTTTCTGTCATTCCCGGGAAAGGGGGAATCCAGCAGGCAGGAAAGGAGAAGGTAAAATATCTCACATTCCAGGGCCATAATTAAAGCAAAAATTATAAAATATTTTTTTTGAAACACTATTTTATTGCTTCTTCTCCAGACGTGATATATTATCCCGGGCTGCCAGGGAAAAAACTCCCCGGGGACAGAGTTCTATATAAGTTTCATAATTCTTTATAGCTTCAGGAAAATTTTTCTCTGTCTCATAGGCTTCAGCCATATAATAATATAACTCAGAGCCGCCATTGGATTGAGGCAAAATCTTTTCCTCAGGGGATACTACCGATAATGTTCCTGATGAACTATATAATTCTTTAAGGTATATCTTCTCATTCTTATCATTATTAGAGGGTAGACTCCTGTCTTGTTTAGAAGATTCTCCAGGTGATATATAACTCATGCTAACTGACTCCATACCCGGTATAACAATGGTTAAATCTTTATATTTATCAGGATTCTGTGATATTATATCCAGAGCAGATTTGAAATAGTTAATTGCCCCTTTCGTATTACTTGCCGCCAGAGAGGCCTGTCCCATATGCATAAGAAAATATGCATTATTATTAAAACTTTTGTCTTTCTTTAAAGCATTTTTATACTCTTCAAGGGCTTCATTGAATTTACCGAGTAAAAGATAAGCATCTCCCAGGATAACTCCGGAAGTGACACTATAATCATCAGATTTATTGATTTTTTCTATAATAGAAGATATCTCATTTTCTAACTTAGAATATAAGGGGTTAATTTTTTTAATTGACTCATATTGTCTTAAAGCCATCTCATAATCTCCCAGCAATTGATAAACTCTTCCAATACCAAACTCAATATCCAGGAGGTAACTGATTTTATTTCGATCTTTCTGCCAGATATAATATTCTCTCTGACTGGTATAATCATAGAAGTATAAAGTCTCTCTGCTTTTCAAGTAACAATTTAATGCTTTATTCAGAGATTCACTGTCATTTTCAATGTTTTTACCTTTACAGTCGAGAAAACTATTACCCAGATCTAACCATGCTCTGTAGTCACCGGGAACGTCTTTCAGATAACTTTCAAGTTCTGAAATTATCTTCTCATAATCATCCTTTTTATCCCGTAAAATATAAGCTTTACAGAGCCAGTAATGGGCATCGAAAGCAAATTTAATTTTTTCAAACTCCTCTATAGATTTATCATAATCACTATTGCATAAATAACACTGTCCCAGAGCAAAAGCCACTTCAGTGCCTGAATTTCCTAAAAATTGTGATCCTTTAAGAAAATTTATCGCTTTTCCATAATCTCCAGTTTTATAGAAGAGTTTAGCCTGATCCATAGCATAACCTGCTATAAAGGGCCTCAAAATAAATATCACCAGTATAAGGGCCGCCAGACTTATCAGGGCACAGAGGATTTTTCCCTTTGCAGTTCTTTCTTTTTCTATTATTTCTCTGGAAGCAGTGGAGGATCTATATAGTGAACCAGAAGGTTGAATTTTAAAATTATCTATTTTCTCTGCAGCAGTGTTATCAATAAGCTTTCCACATAATTCAATCGTATCAGGAAGTTCTCCATAAGAAGGAGCTATCTTCTCCAGGGCTTCTCTGAGATGGGAGACACTTTTAAAGCGCTTGTTTTTATTGAGATCCATGGCTTTAAGTATTATGTTATCCAGCTCAGGAGTTATGGCTTCATTCAAAGCAGAAGGTTTATTAAGAGTAAGTGTATCTGTAAGGCGATCTATTGCATCAACAGGGTGATAATGGGTAAATAAAAAATAAAAAGTAGCACCAAGGGAATAAACATCACTTAAAGTATCGGTACCTGAAGAGGTATACTGTTCGGGCGGTGCATAATACTGACTTGCAGCTCTCGCAGCTGATTTGGTTTTATCGCGACTATCAAATAACTTGGATATACCAAAATCTATCAGTTTAATTTCTCCTTTTCTTGAGAGCATTATATTTTTTGGCTTTAAGTCTCTGAAAATAACAGGAGCAGGTTTCTGTGAATGGAGATATTCCATCACATTACAGAGTTGAATAGACCAGTCCAGTATCTGAGATAAAGGTATGGAGGAATTTTCATCTATTATTTTCTGCAAATCTTCCCCATCTATATATTCCATAACGAGATAATATTTATTACCTTCTTCAAAAAAATCTTCTACCCTGGGAAGGCGGGGATGAGAAAGATGTACAAGGATTTCCGCTTCAAAGCGAAATTGTTCTTTTAATTTATTTACATCTCCTTCGGAGAAGTCTTCGTAGAGGGTTTCCTTTATAGCCAGAAGACCGCCTTTTAATTTATCTTCTGCAAGATAAACATTTCCAAAGCCTCCGGCTGCCAGTTTTTTATGGATTTCATAACGACTTTTCAGAATTGTTCCTTCAGTTAATATCATTATTAACACCCCCTGTTTACTTTGGCCTTATAGTAGCAAAATAGTAGCAAAATATTTTTTTTTATTCCCGAAAATTAAAAATTATATTTCATTTTTTTCCGGAAAGCCAAAAAAATCTCCCTGTTCTCCGGTAATCTTCGGTGAACGGCCAAGGTGTTCATAGGCCGCAGGACTGGCCCTTCTACCGGAAGGTGTGCGAAGTAGAAAACCTGTTTTGAGTAAAAAAGGTTCCACTGTATCTTCAAGGGTATCTTTCTCTTCATTCAGAGTGGCAGCTATGGCCTCTATACCTACAGGACCGCCGTTATATACATCTATTATCACTTCAAGGAAGGCTCTATCCAGGGTATCAAGGCCTTTTTTATCAACTCCCTGAAGCTTCAGTGCCGTATCGGCAATTTCCTGCGTAATCTTACCACTTCCCATTACCTGAGAATAATCTCTTACACGATGAAGAAGACGGTTAGCTATCCTGGGGGTGCCACGGGATCTCAAAGCAATTTCTCCTGCACCGGCATCATCTATTTCAATATTTAATATTCTGGAGGCACGAAAAACTATTTTTTCCAGTTCCTCCACAGAATAAAAATCCAGATGGTGCAATATACCAAATCTATCTCTCAGGGGAGCAGTAATAAGTCCCTTTCTTGTGGTGGCCCCCACAAGGGTAAATCTCTTTAAATCAAGTTTTATTGTTTTAGCATAGGGGCCTTTATCAATAACAAAATCGATCTGAAAATCTTCCATAGCAGGATAGAGGAATTCTTCCACTACTCTGTTGAGACGATGTATTTCATCAATAAAGAAGATATCCCCGTAATTAAGATTGGTCAGTATTCCAACCAGATCATGAGCCTTCTCAAGAGCCGGGCCCGAAGAAGAAATAATCTTCACATCCATTTCATGGGCTATGATTTTCGCCAGAGTAGTTTTTCCGAGGCCCGGAGGGCCATAAAACAAAACATGATCAAGAGGTTCTTTCCTCATAAGGGCAGCTTTTACAGATATTTTAATATTTTCTATCACCCTTTCCTGCCCTATATACTCATCTATACTGACAGGTCTTATGGTATCTACCTGGTTGTCATCGGGTAATAATTGACGGGTGACTATTCTTTCTCGACTCATAAGAGGTGAGAGGTGTTGCTCTTTTTCTCACTTCTCACTTTTAACGACCTTCCTTCAATACCAGATTTATAAGTTCTTCCGAACTCTTAAGATCCGGATTAATGTGAAGAACCTTTTCTATCTTTTTTAAGGCCTCTGTTTTAGTATACTGAAGTTGAAGCAAAACTTCAAGAGTTTCATTTTTTATATCAGTTGGGATAAATACAGGTCTTCTATCTGATATAACTTCTTCTCCTTCTTCTAAAACAACAAATTTCGAAAGTTTGCCCTGCAGTTTTGCTATTATCTCTTTAACTTTTCGAGGACCAATACCGGGCATACTTTTCAGTAAAGACTCATCCCCTGTATCTATAGCCCGGGCAATCTGTGAAAAAGGATATATAAGGGATTTTACAGCTGTTTTAGGCCCTATGCTGGCAATGGATATAAAATGTTCAAAAAACTCTCTCTCCAGTTCTGTATTAAAACCTATAAGAACCGGAGTTCCACGGGAAGGGGTAATCTGAAGATAAAAATATAATACAAGGGTAACAGGTTCTTCCATTTTATTTTCCAGGGTTTTTAAGATAGCTGTAGGCAGAAGAATTTCAAAACCCAGACCATGAAGGTCCAGAATTACACTGTTTTCACTAAATTCCAGAATCTTTCCGGTAATTCTAGATAACATATTTTTTCCTCATATTTAAATGTGTAAGGGCTATAGCCAGAGCATCACTTACATCATAGGGTTTTGGAAGGCCAGAAAGGCCAAGCTCTCGGGCCATCATATACTGAACCTGTTCTTTACTTGCTCTCCCCCGGCCTGTTATGGATTTTTTAATTTCCGTAGCACCATAGCTTACCACCGGGATCTTTCGAAGAGAGGCAGCAAGGTAGATAACTCCTCTGGCATGACCCATCATAATAGCTGTTCTTGGGTGTTTATAATGAGAATAAAGCTTCTCTACTGCTACTACTTCCGGATGAAATTCATCAAGAACACTTGAAATACCATTAAAAATCTGCTCTAATCGAAGTGAAAGTTCTTTGCCGGAATCTGTTTTGACAACTCCACCTTCAAGTAAAATAACTTTCTCACCCTTCACTTCCAGTATACCATAACCGGTAGTAATAAGGCCCGGGTCAACACCCATTACCATTAACCGAGTTTCTCCATCAATTCATCTGATATGTCAAAATTTGAATAAACTTCCTGAACATCATCGTATTCTTCAAGAAGATCCATTAATTTCAAAACCTTTCGCGCCTCATTTTCATCAAGGGAAATAGTTGTCTTTGGAATCATAGAGATTTTACTCTCCTCTGATACCATACCATTTTTTTCAAGATTTTCTTTTAGTGATTGCAAATCCTGTGGAGCACATATAACCTCTATATTTTCAGTATCACTGGTTACATCATCTGCACCGGCATCAGTAGCTATCATAAAAATAGCATCTTCCTTTACCTTCTTTGAACTAAAGGTAAGAACACCTTTTTTATCAAACATCCAGAGAACACATCCACTTTCTCCAAGACTTCCACCATTTCTGGAAAGAATATTTCTCACATCTGCTACAGTGCGATTTCTATTTTCAGTAAAAGCACTTATTAATATAGCTACACCACCGGGGCCATAGCCTTCATACATTATTTCTTCATAACTGCTTCCATCTCTTAACTCACCTGTACCTTTCTGAATTGCCCTCTTAATATTATCTAAAGGCATATTCACACTTCTGGCTTTATCTACAGCAACACGAAGACGAAAATTTGCAGCAGGATCCCCTCCCCCTTCTCTGGCAGCAATTATTATTTCTCTTGTAACCTTTGTAAATATTTTTCCTTTCTGGGCATCAACTTTAGACTTACGAAGTCTGATATTATGCCATTTGGAATGTCCTGACATAAATAAGCCTCCTTCTCAAAAATCCCCTTTACTAAATAAACTAAAAACAGGAGGGTTCTCACCCTCCTGCTAGCTTTTTAAAAAATTACCTCTTACTGAACTGGAATCTCTTTCTGGCTCTTTTTCTTCCATATTTCTTACGCTCTTTTTCACGGGCATCTCTTGTTAGAAATCCGCCTTTTTTCAATATACCCCTTGTGGAATTATCATAAATAAGAAGGGCCCTGGCAATTCCATGTCTAACAGCTCCGGCCTGACCGGATTTTCCTCCGCCTCTTACAGTAGCTATAACATCAAATTGCCCCATACTTTTAACTGCTTCCATAGGCTGAAGCAAAACTTTTTCCAGAACACTTCTATTTAAGTAATCTGCCATAGGCATATCATTTATAGTAACTTTTCCTTCGCCGGGATGAATCCATACCCTTGCGACAGAACATTTTCTTCTTCCAGTTCCATAACTCCAGGTAGATAAATTATTCACCTTGCATTTCCTCCCCTGCAAAAAATTAATTAACTTCACAGTTCCAAATTTTCCGGGCTTTGAGCTACATGTGGATGAGAAGATCCCTTATATATTTTCAACTTGTTCATTCGAATCTTTCTCAATTTGTTCTTGGGCAACATACCCATAATGGCGTGTTCTATAATACGCTCCGGATACTTTGCCAGCAACTTATTATAACTAATTTCTTTTAGTCCTCCCGGATATCCTGAATGATGATAATATACCTTATCTCCGGTTTTATTTCCTGTAACCCTAACTTTTTCAGCGTTAACTACTATTACTCTGTCTCCCACATCTAGATTAGGTGAATAAACAGGTTTATGCTTTCCTGTTAATATACGAACAATACCGGTACATAAACGTCCGAGTGTTTTATCACTTGCATCAACAATCCACCATTTTTTCTCTTCATCTTTAATTTTAATAAAACGAGTCCTCATAATATCCCTCCTTCCTGAAACAAGGGAAAATCAGAAAATTTTAGTATCTAATTTTAGTATAAAAACTAACCGCTGTCAAGGAAAAGTTAGAAAAGATTTTTACTAATTATTATTGCCAGGATATTACTGAAAAAAGTATAAAATATAATTATCTTGGTACCGCAGCAGGTAAAAAAGTATCCAAAAAACATATGCACCTGTCCCTGTCCGGGCTCTGGAGCAAAAGATATGCCCTCAAAGGAGAAAGTTATAACTTAAATAAATACAAAACTGTATATTCTGTAATAACAGATTTCATTGTAACAGGATCATAGATTTTACGTAAGAGCCCGGACAGAGACAGACCTGTGAGATGGATACCAACTTGCCTGTTGCGGCACTTAGAAATCAAAAGCTATAAATTATTTCTTCTTTCATCAAGTATTTTCCCTGTCTTTGTATCAAATATATAATACCCATAACTGCCATTTGGATTAAAACTCTGAGAATTACCCTCTATAGACCAGGTATACATTTGATAACGACCAATATCATTTCCTGCTTCACTGGCATGAACATAAGGGAAAGGTATAAAGGATTTCACAAGATTTAAAAAAAATAGTAAAGCAATAATAATAAGTAATACCCTGCTAAATTTATCTGATCTCATTTATTTCACCTCTTTAGATTATTAATGTTTACCTTAATATTTTAACATATATAAGCATCAAATTTAAGTGTAATCTATTTCATTAACAAAAAATCTCAACTCACTTGCTTTATCTCAACTATAAAAATTAAAATAAAAACATAATATATTTAAGAAGGATTCTATTTTCTCTTAAAGAAAGTATTCAGGTAAAATAAAATAGTTTTTCCCTTATTATATATTTATCCGGACAAATAATTAAACCGGAGGTGGCTAATATTTGACAAAAACCAGAATAAGTAAATCAAAAGCAATAAAAATAATCCGCGCTATTAGAAAAGAAGAAGTTTTTATTACTGAAGGCGAACCTCCATATGTAGGAAGAAAAAATTTACTTGAAAAAGTAGATAGAGAACTAGAAGAGGTAGAAAAAGGCGAAGCCATGTTCAGAATGGTGAAAGGAGAGCAGGGACAGGGGAAAACACATTTTTTAAGTGTTATAAGAGAAAAAGCCTTTAATAAAGAATTTGTTGTCAGCTCTATTAATCTTTCACAAAATGATACTACCCTGAATAAAATAGAAAAAATTTACAAAAAATTTATTAAAAATCTGAGAGTAAATAAATATAGGAAAGCCTCTGCTTTAGACTATATTCTAAATAAATGGTCAAAAGAAGCTGATTCAAAGAATTATTCTTACTGCTGTCATGGTATGAAACCCTTTACATGTGGCTATCCTGTATGCCGGGTTCCAAAGGAATTTCACCTGTTAAAAAATGATATACAATCAGCTTTAAGAGTCTGCAGAGATGAATGGAAATATGGGAATGGAAAGATTACTCCCAATCTTGACCTTGTAATAAAATGGTTTTCCGGGGCCAAGGTTTTGCTCAGAGAAATTAAAACTGTAGGAATTGAAAACAGAGTAGAACGAAACAATGCTATTGAATATATGGGAGAAATTTGCAAGTTAATAAATCATCTGGATTATAAAGGTATAGTAATATTAATAGATGAAGATGAACCAGAATCATCAATAGCAGCAGATAAAACTATGGAATCTTTTAATAACCTGGCATTAATAAGAAATAGACTCATCAGATTTCCTAATATATACATACTTTATGCAGCATGTCATGATTTCTATAGACTTTTAATGCCTGATGGAAATATAACAGAAGAAGGATATGCTAATATATCCCGGCTTATTGATATTCCTATAGAGTTTATGGATAAAGCCAGTTCTATAAAAGAAGTAGAGAATATGACCTTTAATTTAGATAATCTTTCTTTTAATGAAATAGAAGAAATAGCACAAAATCTTTTAGATATATATGAAGCAGGTTATGATTGGACAGCTACAGAGGAAGTTTATTGTAGAATATTTAGAGAATTTATCCCACAGGCTGTAAAAAAACATACACCTGTAGGGAAAATATATTTTAATCTGGTAACAATTCTTGATAAAGGACGACAGGAAAGCGGTAAAACCTTACAGGATTTAAATGATTCTGATCTTAACTGGACAAATGAATTTCATAGTAGTCAGTTTTAAAAATTAGTAAAAAAGAAAGAAGTTATAAAGGTTCAAGGAAATTATTATAGTTAATTTCTTTAGTTTAAAATAATTATTTAGAGTGAGGAGTAAACAGTGGTTCCCTGTTCACTGTTTACTTATTTATGGATTTATACGAAATCAACTATAAACTAAAAATAGCCTTTCAGGCTATTTTTAAATTTCATCAAACACACATATGTACAGAAAAATCTTTATTGTCTTAATTTTTATATTCATATTAATAGTAGGAGCTTTTCTCAGATTTCAGGGATTAGACTGGGATGAAGAACAACATCTTCATCCAGATGAAAGATTTCTAACTATGGTAGAAACTTCCCTCCTGTGGCCTGCAAGTATTGGCGAGTATATGAATGAAAGCAAATCTCCCCTTAATCCACGAAATATGGGGCACTCATTCTTCGTTTATGGTTCACTCCCTATAACCATAGTTAAAGCCGCAGGCCTTACACTGAAATATAATGACTATAATAATATATACCTTGTAGGAAGAGCCTTAAGCGGATTATTTGATATAGGATCCATAGTGTTTTTATTCCTCACAGCCAGGGTCCTTTATAGAGATAATAGAATAGCTCTTCTGGCTTGCTTTTTTTTATCAACTGCAGTACTGCCAATACAACATTCCCATTTTTTCGTAGTTGATACCTTTGCCAACTTTTTTACTGTGGCAACACTATACTTTCTGGCACTATTTCAAACACAGGGTAAATTATTTAATATTCTTATGAGTGGCATTTTCTTTGGCATGGCTATGGCCTGTAAAATTTCAATATTTACAATGGTGTTTGTAATAATAATAGTAGTTTTATATAGAGTCTTCATAGCTGAAAAAGACAAAAAAGAGAATAAAATACTGAAAGTTATAAATCTCCTTGCCCTATCAGGTTTTATCTGTTTTATTGTATTCCGTATTACCGTGCCTGATGCTTTCCAGGGAATTCTGACACCAGCCGGGAGATGGCTTGCGAATCTGGGACAGGTACGTCATATGATGAATGGAGACATAGATTTTCCACCTGGCCATCAATGGACAAACCGTACTCCTATAATTTTTCCATGGATAAATATGGTTTTCTGGGGTATGGGTATACCCCTTGGACTTACAGTATGGATTGGCTGGCTTATAGCCGGCTACAGACTGTACAAAAAAGAATATTTCCATCTTATACCATGGGCATGGACTATCATTCTTTTTTTGCACCAGAGTACACAATGGGTTAAAACAGCCAGATATTTTCTGCCTATTTATCCTGTCCTGATTCTCCTTGGTGCATGGTTTTTAATCTCTCTATGGGATAGAAAAGTCAAGAGAAAATTAAAATCGCTAAAGAATAATTTCATTTCTGATCTGTCGACAGAGAAAAAGAGTATTTTAAGTTTTCTCCAGAGAAGTGTTGTTACAGTATTGATTTTTTCTGTGATTATTGGAACTCTTCTATGGGCAATCGCTTTTAGTAGTATTTACAGAAGGCCTCATACCAGAATACAGGCAACTCAATGGATTTGTGAAAATATACCACCAGGTTCTACACTTTCAAATGAACCCTGGGATGATCCTCTTCCTCTCAGAATTAAAGGTGAAGATTTATTTTTTACCAGATATACAGGACAGGAAATGAAATGGTACGATAATGATACCCCTGAAAAACTTCAGAAGTCTCTTATATGGCTTGACAGAACTGATTATATAATATTAAGCAGTAACAGAGCATGTGATTCTATTCCCCGCCTTCCCATGCGTTATCCTATGACAATAAAATATTACAACTCACTTTTTGATGGTTCTTTAGGGTTCAAAAAAATAGCAGAATTTACTTCCTATCCTGAAATATTCGGTCTGAAATTTCCTGATGATAATGCCGAAGAAGCTTTCAGTGTTTATGATCATCCAAAAGTACGAATCTTTAAAAAAACTCCTTTCTATAACCATGAAAAGGCATTACTCATACTGGGTAATACAAACTGGGATGAAATTGTTCTTTTTACACCAAAAATGGCGACAAAAGCTCCAACAGCATTATTCTTTTCATCTACACTCTGGGAAAAATATAAAAAAGAAGGAACATGGTCGGAAATTTTTAAACGTTCCAGTATAGTAAATAAAATACCTGTTCTTATATGGGTTATAGTACTGGAAATACTTGGACTTATATCTGCACCATATCTTTTTGTAGTATGTAGAAACCTTCCCGACCGTGGATATTCTATTGCCAAAATTACAGGTCTTCTTCTAGCAGGATGGTCTATATGGCTACTGGCAAGTTTTCATATATTATCTTTCAATAGAACCGGCATAATTTTAGTTGTTTTTTTTATAGTAATAATATCTCTTTTATTATGTATCATAAAATGGAGAGATTTCAGTACTTTTTGGAAGAGAAATAAGAATCTTCTACTTATAGAAGAAGGTATCTTCTGGATCTTTTTTATAACTTTTCTTATGATTAGATGGGCAAATCCTGACCTCTGGCATCCTGCTATGGGAGGGGAAAAACCTATGGATTTTGCCTATTTAAACGGTGTTATAAAATCCTCATGGTTTCCTCCTTATAATCCCTGGTTTTCTAAAGGCTATCTTAATTACTATTATTTTGGTTTTGTCCTCATAGGAACAATAATAAAAGTAACAGGTATATTACCCCGAATAGCTTATAATCTGGCCATTCCCACATTATTTGCCATGACAGCCACAGGAGCTTTTGGAGCAACTCTGGCTCTAATTAATAAAGACATTAAATCAATTAAAGGAAAAGATATGGCTATAAGTTTACTGGGGCCATTATTTGTATGTGTCACGGGAAATCTGGGTGAAATAAAACTAATAATACAGGGACTTTCAATCCTGAGTGATCAGGCAGGGAAATCCCTCATCCCTGTTGTATTCAAGGTTTTCCATGGATTTATTCTTCTTCTCAAAGGACATACGCTTCCAATAAGGAATGAATGGTGGTACTGGAATGCAACCAGGGTTATTTCATATGAATCATCTGAAGCAGTGCCAATAACTGAATTTCCATGGTTTACTTATCTTTATGGAGATCTTCATGCCCACGCTATGGGTTTACCTCTTACGATAGTCGTAATCGTTCTAATTATAGCAATAATTCGAAGTACCAGAATTACGCCTTTTCTTATATGCTTTATAGCACTCTTTACAGGTGCTCTATGGCCAACAAATACCTGGGATGTACCTACATATAGCTTTCTATTCTTTGTGGCCCTGCTAATCCGCTACCAGGGAAAAGAAAAAAATCTTTATAATATAATAAAAAAATCACTCTTCTTATGGATAATAACAATAATTACTTCTTATATTTTGTATCTGCCATACCACATATCTTATATCCCCGGCTATAACAGTTTTGAACTCTGGCGTGGATCAAAAACACCTCTCTCAGACTATCTGACTATACATGGGCTTTTTCTCTTTTCAATAATAACTGCCCTTCTAATAGATTTCTGTTATGGAAAAAACCATAATAAACTCATAAAATTTATAAAAATTCTCTTAAGAAAATGGCATAAACTCAATCGATTTATAAAACTTTATGATCTTCTTGTAAAACCATCTCCTATATTTCATTTATATTTAATAATAACATTTCTTTTCTTCCTTCTGGGGTTAATTATAACTGTATTTATTAATCCTCTCACAGGATTATCTATATGGATACTTATTCTTACAGTTCTTTTAATATTCAGACCAGAACCTGAACCGACATGGCAGATGACAATAACATTCGCAGGAATAGGAGTGTTTCTATCATGTCTTGTGGAGTATATAGTTCTAAAAGGTGATATAAGCCGGATGAATACAGTATTTAAATTCTATTTTCAAATATGGGTACTCTTTGGGCTGGCCAGTGTAAAAGGCTTGAAATTAATAATAGAAAATTCAGAGAAATATGTAAAATATTACCGAAAACTCTGGTTATCCCTATTTATTTTTCTCTTTATTTTAACAATGCTTTACCCTCTGTGTTCTACCCGGGGAAAGATCCGCGACAGATTTGACAGTACTGCAGGAAACACACTGGATGGTATGGCTTACATGAATAAATCTATATATAATATAAAAGATCAGGAATTTAGTCTTTTATGGGATAAACTTGCCATAGAATGGATGGAAGATAATATAAAAGGTTCTCCTGTTATTGCTGAAATCAATACTACACCGGATCTCTATTCCTGGGGGAACAGGTATTCTATCTATACAGGCCTGCCATGTGTTATAGGATGGGACTGGCATCAGAGACAGCAACGTCCTCTTGTAAGCGAACTCGTTTCAAAAAGGATAGAAAATATTCAATATATGTACAGTACTCCTGAGCCGGAGATGGCATATAAAATACTCTATCTTTACGAAGTGGATTACCTTATAGTAGGACCTCTGGAAAAAATCTATTCAACACCGGAAGGTATAGCAAAATTTGAAGGCATGAATGGAATTTACTGGGACCTCCTGTATAAAAATCCTGAAGTACAGATCTATAAAATAAAAAGAGACCTTAAAGATTTAACCCCTTTAGTAGAACCGCCGCCCATTCCCACACCAACTCCTGCAACAGATTATTTCAGTCTGCCTCCTGTAGATCCTTTTGTAGGGGGACAGGGGAAAAATCCTGGTAATTTCAATGAACCAAGAGATCTTGTCATAGATAATCAAGACAATATATATATAGTAGATTTCAGAAATCACAGAATACAAAAATTCGATTCTTCCGGTAATTTCCTAAAAGGTTGGGGAGAAAAAGGAAAAAACCACAAAGAATTTGATGATCCTTCAGGTATAGGTATAAATAATAAGACCGGTGAGATTCTGATAGCTGACACATGGAATCATAGAGTACAGAAATTTGATTCTTCTGGAAATTTTCTACTCTCCATAGAGAAAGACTTTTATGGCCCCAGAGATGTGGCAATTGATTCAGAAGATAATATCTATATATGTGATACAGGCAACAGTGAGATAAAAAAATTCAATTCTTCAGGAAAATTTCTTCTTTCATGGGGCGGACATGGCGAGGGAACATCGGAATTGTTAAATCCCTGGGGCATTGCTGTCAGCAAAGATAATGAAATTTACATAACAGACTGCGGACAGAAAAAAATTAAAATCTTCTCGTCTATGGGGCAGTTTTTAAGGGAATGGAACTTAAGTGCTTACCTGGAAAAGAATTCTGAAGAAATGCAAATATGTATTGAAAAAGAAGATATTATAGTATGTGATAATATTAATTGTATTATTATGAAATTCAATAAAAAGGGAACTCTCCTAAAGCAACTTAATGTATTAACTCCTACAGGCGTGGCAGTAACTTCTGGAGGGGAATTAATTTATTCAGAACACGACTACCATCGGCTAAAAATCCTTTTAAACTGGACACATGAATAGATATATGTTATAATACGATATTCAATAAAGTTGGGAAATGGTGCTAAAAATTTATGACAGAAGCAATAGATAGAAGAGCTGTTAAAAATCTGGCATCCCTTTCTGTTATATCGAACATTATTCTGGTAATAATGAAAGTTCTGGCAGGGTTATATACACACTCTATAAGTGTAATATCAGAAGCGGCTCATTCAGGTATAGATTTAATAGCTGCTATGATGGCTTTCTGGGCTGTGAGAGCCGCATCAAAACCAGCTGATAAAGATCATCCTTATGGACATGGAAAGATAGAAAACCTCTCCGGAACAGTAGAAGCACTTCTCATATTTGTAGCAGCTATTTTAATAATATATGAATCTATAAAAAAACTACAACATGAACCCCAAAAACTGGACGCAGGACCGGGTTTCCTGGTTATGCTCTTTTCTGCAGGAGTAAACCTTTATATATCAAGGAAGCTATTAAGGGGAGCAAAAAAATATGACTCTCTTGCACTGGAAGCAGATGGATGGCATCTTATGACAGATGTCTATACATCGGCAGGTGTTATGACAGGACTTTTTATAATATGGCTTACCCATATATACATACTTGACCCTGTAATAGCCATAATAACAGCACTTGTTATAATAAAAACTGCCTGTGAAATGACGATTAAATCAATAAAAGGTCTTATAGATACACAGCTACCGGAGGAAGAAGAGGAATTAATACGTTCAATTATAAATGAACATAATAATGAATATGTAAATTTTCACAAACTTAGAACAAGAAAAGCAGGTGCTGAAAGATTTGTAGATATGCACCTTGTTATGAATAGCCAGACTACAGTAGAAAAAGCTCATAATTTCTGTGATCATCTGGAACAGGATATAAAAGCAAAATTAAATAATTGTAATGTCTTAATACATATAGAACCTGAGTCTAGCTCATCTATAAACGAAGATAAATGTTCTTCTGGCCCGATAAAGCCGTGGGAGACTGAAGCCAGTGAGACATTTAATCATTCAAAAGAAAGGAAATAAACTATGAAAGTAAAATTATTAATAATTATTATAGCCTTCACTTTTACAATAAGCTTAATAAATATAGTTTCAGCAAAAGACTATACAGAAGAAGCCCTGTGGCATTACCAGCAGGGATTACTCTTCTATCAGCACAAAGACTATGAGAAGGCTGTAGAGGAATGGCAGAAGGCATCCGAAATGGAACCTGATAATCCTCTGGCTTATTACGGACTGGCTCTTGCATATTCTGCCATAGGCAATAAAGAGGAAAGTATAAATTATTATGGCTTAACAATTCAAAAAAGTCCTGGCTTCTGGCAGGCCTATTATAATCTGGGATTACTCTACAGAAAATCTGGAGATACAGATGAAGCCATAAAATATTATGAAAGAGCTCTCGAACTGGCCCCTCAGGAGGCAAATATATGTAATAATCTGGGAGTAGCCTATAAAGAAAAGGGAGAATATGAGAAAGCCATAAATTATTATGAAAGAGCTCTAAAAATAAACCTCGGAGATCCCGATATAAATTATAATATTGCTCTGGTCTATGACAGGATGAATAACAAAGAACAGGCAATAAAATATTATAATATAGTAATAGAAAAAAAACCGGATGATGTAAATTCACTTAACAATCTGGGAGTTCTTTATAAAAAAGAAGGAAGTCTTGAGCTTGCAGAAGAACATTTTAAAAAAGTTCTCAAAATAAATAGTAATATACCGGTAGCACACTATAATCTTGGCCTGATTTATTACGAAAGAAAAGATAAATTAGCTGCCATAACAGAATTAAAAAAATATTTGGAACTCAAACCTGATGCAGACAATGCCGGAGATGTGGAAGATATGATAGAAAAACTGGAAGAAGAGGATTAAGACATGAGACGTGAGGCGTGAGACGATACTGTAATAGTAATTGTACATATTTTCACTTTTCATTTATCTTCACTTCTTTTCACTTCTTCATCCTTCGCCCTTTTCTTTTAGAAACTGAAGTGTTAATCATTTCTATTGCCAGTTTCCTTGAAGCATTGGTACGGTCTTCCCCTTCCAGCATACGGCTTATCTCCAGTATTCTTTCTTCTCCCTCAAGTTCTTTCACCTGGGAAATGACACGCCCCTTTACTTCGGTCTTATACAGAAGAAAATGAGAATTCCCGAGAGATGCAATCTGAGGAAGATGGGTCACACATATGACCTGATAGGAAGACGAAAGTGATAGTAATTTAGAACCAACCTTTGAAGCTGCTTCTCCTCCTAATCCTGAGTCAACTTCATCAAAAATCAGACAATCAATGGATTTTACTTTTGCCAGTGCCGACTTAAGAGCAAGCATCACTCTCGACATCTCACCTCCGGAAGCAATTTTCACAAGAGGTTTAAGAGGTTCCCCCCGGTTGGCACTGAACAAAAACTCAATATCATCAATACCTTCTTCCGTCACAGTCAATTCTTCTTTCTCTTCATTATAGAAAGCCACGCTCAGTCTGGCATGATCCATACCTATCTGGGATAATTCATTATTAACAGCACCTTCGAAAGATTGGGCACCTTTCTTTCTTTCCCGGGAAAGTTTCTTCATTTCCTCCAGAAGAAGTTCTTTAAACTTATCATGCTTTTTCTGAAGATCCTGGAGCATTCTTTCTGAATTAGAAAGACTGTTTAGTTCTTTTCTGGCAGTTTCAAGATATGAGAGAATTTCAGAAACCGAATTCCCGTATTTACGTTTAAGTCTATTTATAATACTGAGTCTATTTATAACCTCTTCAAGTCTTTCCGGGTCAAATTCCAGAGAGTCACTGTACTGATGAAGAATATTATTTAGATCCTGAAATTCATAATATATATTTTCAAATCTTTCAAGAAAAGAGTTTAAATTTTTATCCATAGAAACTGCTTCCCTCAAATTCTTCAGTATAGTATCTGCCAGAAAATCAAAACCTATATCTCTATCAATAAGAGAAAAAATTTCTGCAAGGACTCTCTCCATCTTCTCTATATTCGAGAGAAAAAGTCTTTCCTCTAAAAGCTGTTCCTCTTCACTATCTACGAGGGAAGCTTCTTCTATTTCCTGAATCTCAAACCTTAAAAAATCCATTCTCTGAAGTTTTTCTCTATCATCTTTCTTAAGAAGGTTTAATTCTTGTTCTAGAGCTTTCAGCTCTCTGTATTTTCTGGAAACTTCTTCTCTTAATAAAATAAGGGAAGGCCCACAAAAATTATCCAGAATATGGAGGTGTTTCTGTGTCATAAAAAGAATTTGATTTTCATGCTGCCCCTGTATCTCAATAAGGCAAGATGCCAGTTCCGAAAGCATCGAAGCAGTAACAGGACGGCCGTTAACCCTGGAGGAATTTTTTCCTTTCCTGCTTATGGTACGACTTATAAGAATTTCATCACTTACTTCAATTCCATTAAGTGAAAGTATCTTTTTAACAGTAGAATTAGAAGAAATATCAAAGATAGATTCAATTACAGACTCATCTTTCCCTGTTCTTATATAATCTTCTCTGGCTCTCTGGCCCATAATAAGTGAAATGGCATCTATCAAATTTGATTTACCGGCTCCTGTCTCGCCGGTAAAGATATTAAATCCCGGATAAAAACAGATATGGATATTATCCATAAGAGCAAAATCAGAGATATATATTTCTTTTAACACTTTTTATAACACCCCGTATTTTTCATGAGCTTTCAATACGCAATTTTCTATTTTAACCTGAATATTACTCTCTGTAAAGCCTGAAGTGTCAAGATATATTAAAAATTCCATATTACCTGCAGGCCCCTGTAATGGAGAATAATCAAGACCTCTCAGAGAAAGGCCAATGTCAGAAGAAAAACTTATTATATCAGTAAGGACTTTTATATGAGCTTCCTTTCTTTTAACTACCCCTCCTTTACCTACATACTCTTTCCCCGCTTCAAACTGTGGTTTTATGAGGGATATAATATGACCTTTTGGGAGGAGAAATTCTTTAACAACAGGCAGTATTTTAGTAAGGGATATGAAAGAAACATCTATTGTTATAATATGGACTTTCTCCGGAATATCATCAGAGGTAAGATATCTGGCATTCTTTCTTTCAATATTTACGACCCTTTCATCCTGACGCAATGACCATGCAAGTTGACCATAACCTACATCAACAGCATATACCCTCTCTATTCCCTTTTTGAGCATACAATCGGTAAATCCTCCCGTAGATGCACCTATATCGATTGCTATCTTATCTTTCAGATCTACAGAAAAAACCGACAGGGCTTTCTCAAGTTTTAACCCTCCCCTGCTTGCATAGGGACAGGAATTGCCTTTTAACTCAATCTCTGCATCTTCAGAGAAAGCATGGCCTGGTTTATCTGTTCTATGGCCGTTTACGAAAACCCTACCGGCCATTATAGCACTTCTTGCCTTTTCACGAGTGGGAAATATAGAGCGTTTCAGCAGCAGAATATCCAGTCTTAACTTTTTACTCATAATTTAAGAGAAATATTCTCCTCAAAATATAAAAAATCCTCCCCCTTTAAAGTTATACAAATTGCAAATTCTCAAGTATTCAATTATAATAAAGTCAAAAAGATGTAAAGAGGAAATTATGTGCGGTATCTGTGGTAAAATAAGTCCTGAGACTTCACAGAAAAAAGAAACTGTAAAAAAAATCAATCAAAAATTAACTCACAGAGGTCCTGATTTTGGTGCTGTTCTGGACATTGATGAGATGGCAATTTTTGCCCACAGAAGACTATCCATAATTGATCTGTCTGAACTGGCTCACCAGCCCATGCAGGATCTTTCGAAAAATTACACTATAACCTATAATGGAGAAGTCTATAATTTCCAGGAAATTAAAGATGAGTTACTTTCATATGGCTACAGATTTAAAAGTCGTTCCGATACAGAAGTAGTTCTTTATTCCTATATTCACTGGGGAGTGGAATGTTTTAAAAAATTTAACGGCATGTTCTCCCTGGCTATATGGAACAGTAAAGAAAAAGAGCTTCTACTTGCGAGGGACAGATTTGGTAAAAAACCTCTTTATTATACCCTGTTAAATAATGAAATCACTTTTTCATCGGAACTTACGGCTTTGCTGGAAGATGAAGAAATAAAAAATAAGGTTACTTTATCCATTCCTGCTCTCAACCATTATCTGGCTCTGGGATATATACTGCATCCTCTCACAATTTACAAAGAAATATACAAAGTTGAACCGGCAGGTTATATAAAGTTCAGAAATGGTAAAATAACAGAAAAAAAAAGATACTGGGAATATAAAGATCATTTTTTTACTGAAACAAAACAGAAAGAAAAAGAAATAAGAGAAAACCTGGAATATTTATTTGATAAAGCCATTAAATACAGACTTATAAGCGATGTCCCTGTAGGAGCTTTTTTAAGTGGAGGCCTTGATTCAAGCGGGGTAGTAGCCTTTACGAAAAAATACAATAAAGATAACCTTCATACCTTCAGTATAGGTTTTTCTTATAAAAGTTATAATGAAGCCAGGGATGCGAAGATTGTTTCTGATTATCTAAAAACAATTCATCATGAAAAAATTTTCGATAAAAATTTAGATAGAAACATAATAAACATCTGTATAAGTAAATATGATGAACCATTTTCCGATACCTCTCTTATACCTATGGTTGAAGTTTCAAGACTGGCTTCAAAGTACACAAAAGTAGTTCTTTCAGGAGACGGAGCAGATGAAATATTTGCAGGTTATGAAACATATAAAGCAGATAAAATAAAAAAAAGTTTTGATGTATTACCAGGTCAGATAAAAAAAGGAATAGCTTCTTTATTAAATAAGGTATCGAGAGAGACAAATAAAAAGGTAAGTCCTGGTTTCAAGTTAAAGCAATTTTCAAAAGGTCTCCCTGAAGATTATAAGTACGCCCATTATGCATGGAGAGAACTCCACAGTGAAAGTGAAAGGATTTATCTCATAGGTGAAGAATATAAAGAAGAGATAAAAGCTTCCCATCCTTACTTTACCTTTAAAAGGTATTATGAGGAAGTAAAAGAGATTGATTATTTAAGCCAGCATCTGTATGTAGATGTAAAAACCTGGCTTACTGATGATATACTTGTAAAGATAGACAGGGCTACTATGGCATTTTCTCTGGAAGCCAGATCGCCTTATTTAGATAAAAATCTGACGGAATACGCTGCCAGTATTCCGTCAAAATATAAAATAAAAAATAATGGGAAATATATATTGAAAAAAATGCTGGAAAAATTTCTTCCCGGCGAGACAATTTACAAGAAAAAATCCGGCTTTAATGCACCTGTGAATGAATGGTTTGGGAACAAAAGAGAAAATGAGTTTAAATTTTTTAATAAATATGTTCTGGAACAAAAAGGTATAAAAATAAATGAATGAAACAAAAAAAGGCCTATCTATAATCATACCTGCTTATAATGAAGAACATGGCATAGGTAAAGTATTAGAAAAACTAATTAACGTAATGAATAAAACTGAGAGAGAATATGAAATAATAGTTGTTGATGATGGATCTACAGATAATACATGGGAGACAGCGTCTAGATTTAATATTAAGACTATAAAACATCCAAAAAATCTGGGCTATGGTAAATCCATACTTACAGGTGCAGATAATGCAAAATATGATTTACTGGCTATTACAGATGCAGATGACACATATGACTCAGAAGAACTTATAAAAATGATACCTATGATGGATATTTTTGATATGGTTATAGGTAAAAGAGATATGACCGGTATGAAGCAACATTTTCTGGTAAAGATTTTAAGATTTATATTGAAATTGATAATCTTATATTTCACGGAGAATTTCTGCCCTGATCCTAACAGCGGATTAAGAATGTTCAGAAAAAATATTTTAGAAGGAAGGGAGCTCTTCAGCCTGAAATTTTCTTTTACCACATCCATTACTATTTATGCATATCTGACAAATAAATTTGTAGAATATATTCCAATAAAATATTATCCGAGAATAGGATTTTCAAAGGTTCGTCATGTAAGAGATTCTATAAGAACCCTTATATTGATATTCAGCCTCACATTAATTCACAGGCCATTAAAATGCTTTCTGGCTCATATAATAATAACCCTTATAGGACTTGGCATGATACTCCTTACAGGAATCCTGCATTTTAACATATGTCTTTTTCTTACTATAATATGGTTAGCAATAATGTCTTTTTCTGCACTCGGTTATATTGCTTTTATTTTAGGTATGATATATACCAGGATAAATTATGAAAAATAAAATAATACTTGTACAACCTACAATGGGAATCTCAGGAGAGCTTGCATGCCATATACCATTAAGTTTGTTATATGTAGCCTCTGGTCTGACAAAAAATAAATTTAAAGTAATAATAATGGATAATCGCCTTTATCCAGATTCGTGGCGACAAAAATTACTTGACTATCTGGATAATAATACATTGTTTGTAGGAATAACAGTTATGAGCGGTTCTCCTATAGCCAATGCCATTGAAGTATCAAAATTAGTTAAAAATACAGGCCCCATACCG
The DNA here is from genome assembly GCA_022704525.1 of Bacillota bacterium. Taxonomy (GTDB): domain Bacteria; phylum Vulcanimicrobiota; class SpSt-956; order SpSt-956; family JAKJGF01; genus JAKJGF01. Next base: position 21,905 of record JAKJGF010000019.1, read on the forward strand.
GTAGTATGGGGAGGAGCCCATCCTACGGTAAGACCTGAGCAAATACTAATAAAAAATTTTGTAGATTTTACAATTTCAGGAAGTGGTGTAAATTCAAGTATAAAACTTGCAGAGAGTTTAAGCAAAAGTATTATAAATCCGGAAGAATTTAAAGATATAGCCGGCCTTGGTTATAAACACAATGGAGAGATTATATGTAATAAAATCTATAAAGGTTTTGAACATGTACCTTATACTGATATGCCCTATTATCTTATTGAAGACTTTTCTAAATATAGACAGATTGGTTCTACAGAAAGAATCTTTCCTATATACAGTGCTTATGGATGTCCTTATAATTGTGCCTTCTGTGTATCACCTTCCCTTTACCGGGATTTTAAATATAAGTGGGTTCCTTTACCGGCAAAAGAAATTGTAGATCATATAGAATATTTAAAAAAGAACTATGGAGCCACAGAGATATATTTTTATGATGATGATTCTTTTGTTAATTTAGATCATATTCATTCTATTATAAAAGAGGTAAGAAATCGAACTTTAAAAATAAAAATGAGTTTTCGCGGAGCAAGAGTTAATGAAGTTCTCAAAATGGATAAAGAATATCTCCATGAACTTGCAGAAGCAGGAACACATATACTCCATATAGGTATAGAATCAGGTTCTCAACGTATACTTGACCTTTTTAACAAGGGTATAAAAGTAGAAGACATATTTCAAATGAATAGAAGACTTTCAGAAAATAAAAAGATAATAAGTGGCTATAACTGGATAATCGGCACACCTACTGAAACGCTTCAGAATATTAAAGAAACAACAAATGTCATAATAAAGTTAATTGATCATAATCCAAGGTGTATTATATTTCCACCCAATAAATTTCGTCCCCTTCCTGGAACTGACTTATTTATACTGGCTATTCAACATGGTTATAAAGAACCAGCTACTTTAGAGGAATGGATTTATGAAGAACTGGAAGGGGATAAATCACAGGTCTGGTATACATCCGAGATTGAAAAGATGATTAAAATGCTCCAGGTAACTTCATATTTTATTGATAATAAACAGGTTCTTCTTTTGAAAAAACATTCATTTAAGAATATGCTAATTAAGTTACTTTTTATGCTATACAGACCGGTTGCGAGATTTCGTTTTAAGTACGGAATAACAGGGGCACTTATAGAATATCCCATATTTCAATTTTTTGTTTCCAGGTATAGAAAATAATCTCATCTAATCAGAATATGACAGATAATTTTTCCTTTTTTAAATATCTTATTAAACACATAAAATAAATTTAACAAAAATCTCATAGTAATACTTTCAGTAAGTCTTTCAGCAGGTGTATCAGTTATAATCGTATCCAGAATCTTAAATTCTGTCTGTCTATATATAAAGTCCAGAGTTTCAAAAACAAAATTATAATTATGCCCACTCATTCTATTAAAACTCTGTTCCATCAAAAACCTGAGATTTCCAAAGGATAATCTATAAGACATCTCAGCAAATAGTGAAATAGAATCATCATAATTATTTGTCCAGTTAATAATTATACCATCAGGGGAGAGTTTATCTTTTACCATTGTAAGTATTTTTAATGGATCATATAAATGTTCAAAAACATCCCAGAAAGTAATTAGATCATAATATGAATCAGGTAAGGATAATAAATTATTTTCTATATCGCCAATTTTATAAGGTACACCTTTTTCAATAAGAAAAGATTCAAAATTATGGCTTACTTCCAGGCCAAGAACATCATTATCATTTTTTAATTTCTCGAGAAAACAGCCCATACCACATCCGATATCAAGTATTTTCTTATTAACTAAATTCATATAAGGTTCCAGAGAGGGAATAGATTTATAATCCAGGTTTGTTCCACCAAGATATACCTCTCTTTTTCGAATATATTCACTTTTATAAACCTCAGAGTTATCGATAAAAGGTTTTGAAAATCTAACTCTACAAGAAGGACATGTAAAAACCGAATAATCCTTAAAAGCAAAAGTATAAAGGGGAATAAATTCTGTTTTACAAACAGGACAAATTTCCATAGTCTTCATAAATCACCATTTTATGAGAAATAATTAAGGTTGCCTCTTAATGAATTTATATGTTATATTATCATTAATTTAAGGAACTTGCAATTATAGCAAAGTAAAAAAACTTATCTATGAAAAATTATAATATAATAATTTCACTTTTCTTAATTATTATTATTACCTTTATTTCTTTTATACCATCCCTTCAGAATGATTTCACTAACTGGGATGACGATATGTTTGTCACTAAAAATATAAAAATACAAACACTTTCCCTGGAAAGTATTAAATCTATCTTCACTGTTCCTTTCCATCAGGTTTATATACCTCTAGTACTTTTATCTTATGCAGTAGAATATCATTTTTTTAAATTAAATCCTTTTATATATCATACAACAAATCTTGTTTTTCACCTGCTCAACTGTATTCTTGTCTTCTGGTTCCTTTATAAACTCACTAATAAAATTATCCCCTCACTGTTGGCTTCTATCCTTTTCGGTATACATCCACTCCATGTGGAATCAGTAGCATGGATTTCTGAGAGAAAAGATGTAATATCAACATTTTTCTTTATGGGAACACTTATATATTATCTTTACTATAAAATAAATCAGAATAAAAAATTTTATTATATTTCCCTTCTTATATTTATCCTATCTTTTCTGGCAAAACCAAGTTTTTTCACTGTACCTTTTATATTAATCCTCTGTGATTATTTTCTTGGTGAAAAATCTCTAAGAAAGATATTGTTAAATAAAATACCTTTTTTATTGTTGGCACTATTATTTACTTCTATAGTTTTATTATGTATTACTGATGAACTTCCTGTAAACACAAGCAGACTTAACAATATTTTAATTGCTACTCATGGACTGTTATTTTATATCACTAAAACTATATATCCTGTAAAGCTTTCACCTGTATATCCGCCTCCCGAAAAAGGTATCTTACATACGCCTGCCTTTTTACTTTCCCCCCTGGTGGTTCTAATTTTAGCAGGAGGCACTTTTGCTTTACTGAAATATTCTAAAAAAATAATACTCTTTGGAACTATGTTCTTCCTGATTACCATTTCACCTACTATCAGTATGGTTCATAATTACAATTTTATAGCCAATGACCATTATATGTATATACCATCAATAGGGTTATTTTATATGATTGGTGAAGCTTTTAACTGGTTGTATTTCACAAAATTCACTTCCTCCAGAAAAGCAAAAATAATACTGACATCCATATTAACTTTAATCATAATCACTATTTCTTTTTTAACCTGGGAAAGATGTAAGATATGGAAAGATAGCATGACTCTCTGGAATGATACAATAAAAAATTATAAAAGCGCTACGGCTCATAATAACCGTGGACTGGCTTATGAAGCACTGGGAGAAAGTGATAAAGCACTTAATGATTTTACAAAAACCCTGGAAATTGATCCAACCTATATAGAAGCTTATATAAATCGAGGTAATATATATTTTCATAAAGGGAAAATTGATAAGGCTATTAAAGAATTTACCATAGTTTTACGTTATAAGCGTAACTCTCTGGAAGCCTATAACAACCTGGGACTTATGTATGGTTATAAAGGAGAATATGATAGAGCTATCAATAATTTTACTCATGCCATAGAAATCAATAAAATAAATCCTGAAACTTATATAAATAGAGGAAATATATACTACAAAAAAGGAGACTATGATAAAGCTATTGAAGATTATAACACAGCATTGACGATTAAACCGGATCTATTGCAGGCATATGCCAATCGTGCCATGACTTATAGTATAAAAGGTGAATATGATAGAGCAATAGATGATTATACTCAGACAATAAAGCTTGAACAGAATTATATAAAAGCTTATTTAAATAGAGGTATTATATACGGTATAAAAAAAGATTATGAGAAATCTATCAATGACTTTACACAGGTATTAACTATTGAACCAGATAATAAAGAAGCCATCTATAACAGGTCTCTCACTTATTTCAATATGGGTGAATATGAAAAAGCTATATATGACGTTGAAAAACTTCAGATATTAAAATATGAAATTGACAGGCAGTTTCTGGAGAATCTGCAAAAACAATTAAAAGTTAAATAATATGGATACCTCTTTGGATAATTCTTGACGTAATAACTCATCTATGATATTATTAATAAAAATCTATTTTGTTGGAAAGAAACGTTAAATACAAAATCTTTTTTACCCTTCGGGGAACTTCCTTTCTTCAGAATATAGACTCTAAAAGTAGGGGAGCTATTTTATCTGGATCTGTCCTGAGAGAATCTAAATGAATAATCAGAAAAAACATATATATTCTATTTCTGTCATAGTCCCTGTCTATAATGAAATCAAGTTATTAGAAAAATCAATAAGCAAAATTCACACATTTATTTCCGGAAATTTTAAAGATTATGAAATAATTATTGTAGAAAGTGGAAGTACTGATGGTTCAGACAAAATATGTAACATATTAACTGCTCAATCTTCTCACATTAAAATTATTCATGAAGGAAAGAGAAATGGCTTTGGTTCGGCCTTGAAAATTGGATATAAAACTGCCAGTAAAGAACTGGTATGGTCTATTACTGTAGATTTACCCTTTCCTGTGGAAACTATATTTAAAGCGCTACCTCTTTTTTCAGAATATGACTGTGTTCTGAGTTACCGTGCAAATACAAGAAAGAGTATTTTTAGAAATTTTCAATCTTTTGTCTTTAATGAACTGGTAAAAAAAGCTCTGAGGCTTAAAGTAAAACATGTAAATTCGGCATTTAAAGTATTCAAGAGAGAAGTTATTCAATCACTCCCAATTATGTCTGATGGGTGGTTTATTGACTCAGAAATTTTGTACTGGATTACTCATAAAAAAATCCCTTATGTAGAAATCCCTGTAGAGCTAATTGAAAGAACAGATGGGAAATCTTCCATTACATTATTAACTCCACTGGGAATGTTAAAGGAACTATTACACTTTATAAAAAATGTCAAAAAAACTTTATAACTCAATCCCAATTCTGGTGATAATTATATTAACTATAATAATATATTCTAACTCTCTCTGGAATGATTTTATCAATTGGGATGATATATACCTCAGTAATAAAAAAACCATTCAAATTCTAACTCTGGATAATTTAAAAAAAATATTTAACCCTCTAAATATTGAAGCCGGATATTATTATCAACCTCTATTGAATCTTAACTACGCTTTAAATTTTTCAATATGGAAATCAAAGCCCTGGGGGTTCCACTTAAGTAATTTATTAATTTTCATATTAAATCTTATTTTATTATATGTTATTATTATGAAATTATACGAAAATAAATATATTTCCTCTATATCTGTATTATTATTTGCAGTTCATCCTGTTCATGTTGAAGCAGTTGCCTGGATAACCGGGGGGATTTATCTAATTGTAACTTTCTTCTGCCTTATGGCTTTTTACTTTTTTATCCTGGCCAGTAAAAAAAATGATAATAAAAAATTCTTTTATATTTTTATATCTCTTATTTCAATAATTCTGGCTCTTATGTCTCATCCTGTTACCTGTTTTTTACCATTCATATTTATATTATATTTTTATTGCTTTAACTCGGAGATAAAAAAAATATCATATAAGTTACTTTTTTTGTTACCCTATTTTCTTATTGTTATTACATCTCAGGCGAGTCTATTTTTATTATCACATAACCAGCAGGATAGACTGGATATGTCAAAAGGTTCGGGTTTATACCATAACATAATGGTCTCTATAAATGTATTTAATAAATACTGTAAATTAATATTCTGGCCACAAAAACTCAGTGCCGTATATCCCTTTGAATTTGAAAAAATTTATATGCTTATTCTGCCCGTTATCATTGCAGGTTTATTACTTATAATTCTTTTTTATACTTCTATAAAAGATAAGAAATTATTTTTTCCTCTGGCATGGTTTATTATATTTTATATTCCTGTATCACATCTTTTGTTTAAAATAAGTTTTTTTACAGCAGATAGATATATTTATATACCTTCTATAGGAGTTTTTCTATTTTTTTCAATAATAATCAATAATATTTTTCTGACTCACTTCAAATATGAGAAATCAGTTAAAATTTTTGTTATAATAATATTAATTATTATAACAGGAACATTTTCTTTTCTGTCATGGGAGAGATGCAGGGTGTGGAAAGACAGTATAACTCTCTGGAGTGATGTATTAAAAAATTACCCCTCTGTCTCAATAGCCTATACCAACAGAGGCCTCGGTTATTATTATAATGGAGACTATGATAAAGCCATAAGGGATTGCACTGAAGCAATAAGACTCGATCCGAAAGATTTTAAAGCATACAATAATCGTGGAATATCTTATTATAAAAAAGGAGAATATCTAAAGGCACTGTCCGATTATAACAAGTGTGTAAACATAAAACCGGATTATATAGAGGCCTATTATAACCGGGGAGATGTCTATGATAAAATAAGGGAATATGATAAAGCTATAGAGGATTTTACCTTTATATTAAAAATGCAACCTGTTACTGGAGAAGCATCCTATAAAAGGGGGCTTATATACGCTAAAAAAGGCGATTATCAGCAGGCTATTAATGATTTCACCGAAGGGTTAAAAGATAATCCGAATAATTGTGAAATCTATTATAATCGTGGAATAGCCCGGGCCCTTAAAGGAGATTATAATAAGGCCATAGAAGACTTTACAGAAGCCATAACTATTAATCCAAATTACAGGAAAGCCTATACTAATCGTGGAAATATCTATTATCTTCAGAGACAATATGATAAATCCATTCAGGACTACAGTGAAGCTCTAACCATTAAAACAGATGCCATGATCTATACCAATAGCGGACTTGCATATACAGCAAAAGGAGATTATGATAAAGCTATCAGTAATTACAATGAGGCAATCAAACTTGATCCGACGTACATAAAAGCTTACCTTAATCGTGGTATTACTTATGGAATAAAAAAAGATTATTCTAAGGTTATAGATGATCTCAATATAATAATAAAGCTTGAACCTGATAATAAAGAAGCCTATTATAATAGAGCACTCACATATTTTAATATGGGAAAATATGAGAAAGCTATGGAAGATGTTAAAAAACTACAGACCTTAAAGTACGACATCAATTCACAGTTTCTACAGGATCTTTATAAAGCTTTAAAAAATAAGACTGGCCATTACTAGATAATATTAATTTACTAATTTTTTATTGCCCTTTACTTGAAAATTTTATTTGAGAAACCTTTAAAAAAATCTTTTCTTTCTGAAATTTTTCCTGAATAAATTCAAATTTGTTTAATCTATTAAAATTAGAACCTGACAGGTCAAATTCATATTTCCTCAGTTCTTTATTTAAATCTATTTTACCAAGTTTTTTTCCATTTAATATAATATTTAAGGAACTATTCTGTGAAGCAGCAATGTTAAGAGTCATCTTATAAGAAAAATCATTGCTGAGAGGAACCATTACTAAAGCTTTCTTCAGATTATTTTTATAGTAAAAGTCACTTCCATCCTGAGCCCATTCCCAGCCTTCAAGCATATAAAGAATGGACCCGGGGTCATTTATATCTATATTAACTGAAGATAAATTTATTTTCTGCTCTGGCACTTCAAAAACTTTCAAGGGCTTTGTATCATATCCAAGGGACTTTAAATACATTATTTTCTTTATATATTCTTCAACAGGAGAATCTGTAAAAGGCGGATGAATAATAATATATTTTATATTAAAAAAATATAAAACCCTGTAAATCCAGTTTTTATCAATTATTACACGTCCTTCCTCTATATAAGAGTTCCCTTCTAAACCCACAATAGTTCCAATTACAGGAATATTTGAATAATAATAAAAAAAAGATTCAGGTAATCTTCCTAAATATGCATTTAGTATTCTTTTTTTATGAACCGTTTGATAATATTGAATTCTATTATTATATTCTCCTATATTATGCCATCCATCAGCTATAAAAACTGGTATTTCCAGAACAGTGTAATCTCCTTTTTCCTTACCGATTATATGATATATATCAGGTACCTGTGAATTTGTAAGGGGCATTATTATAGCATATTCTATTAATATAAAAATAGTTAATAAAATAGTTATAAATATCTTTTTACATCCAGATCTATTCAAGAAATCTTTCAGGTAATAAGCACAGAGTATAGCTATAGAAAAAAGGGTAAACAATGTAAATCTACCCGGGTTTCTTACAAATGAACACAAATAATACATTATTATATAGGGCAGAGGGACTGTAACATTCAGATCATCTACAGGAAATAAAAATATACTGCTACCTGTCTTATCCATAATTTTCAATGTAGGCCCAAGAGACAGAATAAAAGAGATTATCCCCGCAATAATCCAGGACTTATCAACACTAACCTTTATTATACCATATAGTAATATAATAATTACAGTGTATCCCAGAAAATGCTCGGACCAGGTAAAATTAAAATTTAACTTTCTTATTCCATCTCCCCAGAAAGGATTAAATGATGTAGGAGAAATAAATGCCATGAGATCTGCTGAATAATCAGAAGTAAATTTTAAAGATTGAAAAGTAAAATATCTATCTCCTTCACTTTTGAAAGCATAAAGGAAAGGAAGAGTTGAAATCAATATAATAATCAGTACTATAATAATATATCTGAGGTTTTTTCTAATAAAAAGTTTTTTTATATTATATATAATAAATACTGAAGAAAATAACACTAAAATAAAGGTTATATAAATTGAAGTATAAATATTAATAATAAATAACAAAGAAAATAATAAAGTATTCTTCAGATTTATATCTTTTATGAATTTCAATAAGAACATTATATATAATGGTATAAATTCATTTCTAAGAAGACTTAAATGCCCCAGTATAACATGAAAGATCCTATAAGGACAAAAAGTAAATATTAATCCTGCAATAAAAGAAGCGTAAATATCATCTGTCAGATATTTTGCAAGGAGGTATGTAGTATAGGCTGTAATAATAAATGATAGAAATATATTTAAATTATAAGTGAAAGTAGTTCCCCAAAAGCACACAAAGGGAAAATATATAATCATAGACAGTACAGATATACTGTTAATCATAAGGTTACTGGAATTAGGATATGCTATATAGTCTGTCTCAAAAAAATTTATATTATGACTCAGTAAATTATTATAGAGCAAGGAAAAACCCCAGGCCTCTGGTAATACATCAACACCCATGCCCGGAAGGCAGAGAGGAAATTTCTCAAAGACAGGATAAAACATTAATATAGTCAAAAAACTATAAAGAAAAATTACCACAGTATGTTCATTTTTAATAATCTTCTTTAAACTATTTTTTATTTGAGAAAATATTAATGAATTACGGCAAATCATATTAAAAAACCCAAAAAGAAATTACTTTCTTTTATTATATCATATTGAAGTCTGAAGGTTCTAGATTTTTTCAAATAACTCTCTTTTTCTTGACAATTATAAAACTTTTCTGTATAATTCTATTTAGTTTAATGCCAGTTCGTCTAATGGTAGGACAGCAGACTCTGGATCTGTTTGTGGGGGTTCGAGTCCTCCACTGGCAGGTAAGTTTTTGGCCCCATCGTCTAGTGGCTCAGGACGCCGGCCTCTCACGTCGGTAACGGGGATTCGAATTCCCCTGGGGCTAGTAGAGTACCCGCCATTGCGGGTATTTTAATGTACCTAATAAAGGAGAACTGTCTATGAAAAAATTTTATGCAATTACATCGATTCTCTTACTTATAATCCTGATTTCAGGCTATGCCAGTGCCGCTATGCCTGATGAAAATATGAAAAGGCATGTTTTTGATAATGGTCTTGTAGTTATAACTCATGAAAAACATGATAACCCACTGGTCTCAATTCATATATGGGTAAGGTGTGGTTCCATATATGAAAATTCAGATAAAAGAGGGATTTCTCATTTCTATGAACATATGATTTTTAGAGGTACCAATGAAGTGAGAGTAGGAGAAATAAATCGCTCTATTGAAAAATGGGGTGGCACTGTTAATGCAGTTACTTCAAAAGATTACACTCAGTATTATTTTGTTGTGAATAAAAAATATGCACTGGATGCTCTGAAGTTACTATCTGAAGGTGTTATAAATACGCAATTTGATCCGACAGAAATGGAGCTGGAAAGAAACATTGTTCTTGAAGAACTTAACAGAACCGTAAATAACCCTGAAAATTATGTAATTGATATGTTTAATAAATCTCTTATGAATAAAAATCCTTATAGATGGCCTGTTATAGGATTTGACGACACAGTAAGATCTATCAATCGTGAAGATTTTATAAAGTATCAGAAAAGTTATTACAGACCAAATAATATGTGTGTTGTTATTATAGGAGATTTTGAAACACAAAAAATATTACCAGAGGTGAAAAGTATTTTTTCCAGGTTTGAAAATGCAGTAGTACCAACTTTTCAGATGAAATTAGATGATCCTCAAGAAGAGATAACAAAGATACAGGAAGATATGGGACTTCCTCAGGCTACTATTGTATTTGGTTATCAGGGGCCGGGTATTCTGAATACTTCTGAAGATATATGCGTTGTAGATGTTCTTGCTTTTTTACTTGGCCAGGGACAGAGTTCCAGATTATACAGAGAGCTTAAAGAAGAAAAAGGCATAGTAGCCAAATTACAGGTTGTTTACTATACAAGTCGTTATCCAAGTCCCTTTCTGGTATGGGCTGTTACAGATAGAAATAAGATAGACGTGGTGGAAAAAGAACTAAACTATCAATTCAATCGCCTTATAGAGGAGCCTGTAACTGATGAAGAACTTAATAGAGCAAAAGTATTACTTGAAAGCACCTATATTTTTGGTAATGAAACAAATGATGGCCTTGCCAATAGCTATGGTTTCTATGAGATATTAGCTGATAATGTAAATTTTTCAAAAACTTATGTAGAGGATATCCATAAAGTAACTAAAGAGGATATAATGAGGGTAGCAAAGAAATATTTTGGTTCAGGCAATTATACTATTGCTATTTTAAAATAGCTATCAGTTTTCAGCGTTCAGCAGTCAGGTTTTAAGACGGTTTTTCTGCTGAATGCTGATAACTAATATGAAAGGAGAATAATGTTGAAAATACGTATCTTAATAGTATTGTTTATAATACAAATTTTCTTTTTGAGCACTTCTCTTGCATCTGAACCTGTTCGTAAAGAAGTTCTGGAAAATGGTATTACTGTTCTTGTGAAAGAAGTAGATGAAAATATTGCGGCTATAGAGGTTTTTGTCAAAGCTGGTGTCATGAATGAGTCAAAGGAAAAAGTTGGAATATCCAGGTTTCTTACAGCTGTGCTTTTACGGGGAACCTCAAAGTATAACGCCAGGGATAGAAATTTTAAAATCGAGTCTATTGGAGGTGTTGTACAGGGAGATAATAACCCTGATTATGCTGAATATTATGCTCTGACTACAGCTAAATATTTTGATATCGGTCTGGATCTTGTATCAGATTTAATTCAGAATCCAGCCTTTGCCGATGAAGAAATAGAAAAGGAGAGAAAAGATGTTTTCCTTGAAATAGAAAAACTTCAGAATAAGCCTTTTGCACGTCTTAATGATCTATTTAATGCAACTCTTTTTCAGAGACATCCCTATGGCAGACCTGCCCTGGGTTACAGGGAAACTATAGAAAAGATTACAAAAGAAGATTTGATAAATTTTTATAAAAGTAATTATGTAGGGAAAAATATGGTTATCTCCATAGTAGGAAATATTAATACAGATTCCGTATTACAGAAGGTAAAGAACGCTTTCCAGGATATTCCCAATACTCCACCTCCACAACTTAATAATCCAGAAGAACCCAAACCTCTGCTCTGGCGAGAGGATTATAAAGTATACTCTTCTGATACAGCATATCTCTTTTTAGGTTATCTGTCTCCCAGTATACAATCTCCAGATTTCCCTGCTATGGAGGTGTTACAACTTATTATCGGAGGGGGTATGAATTCCAGAATGTGGATTAACTTTCGTGAAAAAAAAGGACTTGCCTATGATCTTGGTTCTTTTATGAGTCCTTCTATTGGACCCGGACATATGGTTACATTTATAGCTACTTCTCCGGGTAAAGTAAATGAGGCAAGAAGAATGATACTGGAAGATATAAAAGGGATAAGGGATGGAAAGATATCTAATGAGGAAATAGAGATTATGAAAACATTCAGGATAGGCCAGTATTATATAAATCAGGAAACAGTAAAAAGTCAGGCTTTTGAGCTGGGCCTTTATGAAACTCTTGGAGTGGGTTATCAGTATTACCTGAATTATCCCGACCTTATACAAAAGGTTACAAAAGATGATATTATAAAAGTTGCCAATGCATATCTTACAAATCATGTTATGATTATACTTTCCCCCAGAAGACCTAATATAGAAAGCTTTCGGGTGAAATAATGAAAAAAATAAATATAGCTATCGATGGACCAGTGGCTTCCGGTAAGACTTCTGTTGCCAGGGAACTTTCAAAAAGGATGAATTATTCTTATATAGATACA
>JAKJGF010000209.1 GCA_022704525.1 Bacillota bacterium
CTCTATAAAGGCCTCCCATAAGAAGTCCTCCCACACCATGAGGCATCCCTTCTTTGGCATGATTCCATATTGCTTTTAAGGCAAGCTCTATAATAAAAATTTTATATTCACCTGATACCGGTTCATTACCCCTGAGTTCACAGAAAAAATCGGTGGAATTAAGCAGCATTTCTCTGGGTTTTACTATAAGTTCTTTTGAACGATCTCTGGTATAATCGGTAGAAGTAGAATATCTTTTCCCCGTTTCCAGGTTAACATCAGGTTTGTCTTTATCCGGTAATTTTTTATCTTTTTTAGCTCCTCTGAAGCCTAGCATATTTTACCCCTGTATGTGTGAAATATGAGACATGAAACGTGAAACGATTACTCACGTTTCACGTTTCACCTTTACAAATTTCAACTATACTTTTGTATAAAATTATATATGATATAAAAATTTTTGGCAAGCAATTGAGATATCTTTTCTAACCTGAATTTGAAAATATCTCATCCAGTTTAAAAATTTTTATAAGATTCTTCATAGCCTGCATGTATTCCTCTTCATCATATTGAGAATTAAAAGGATCTCTGAAAAGTTTGAATATTTCTTTATCAGAACGCTTTCTTCTGGATTGAATAAAATTTCTCTTTTCAAACAAATAATCCAGGTTATTCATCACCTCTTCCAGGGCAAGAAAACTTCCCATAGAAGGTTTTGGTGTAAGAACATAACGGGATGTAATTATACGTTCCAGATATGAGGGAAGGAGATAATATTTCCTTCGAAAAACATATGAAAGTCCATTGTCCCTTATGCCGAGAAGAAATTCTTTTATAATATCATAAAAACTTTTATTCTTTTTATTACATTCATATCCGACAATCCAGTCACTTCTATTCAGTTTTGAAGTAAGAAGCATTCTTTTTATCTTTAGAAGTAATACCGAGGGAAAAATCCTTTTCAGATAACTCTCTTCATAATTTTTTATTATAGTATAAAAACAATTCCTTTCCCCAAGAAAAATTTTCTGTTCAAGGGAAAATATAGAATTACCTGTCTGATGATACCTGTGATAAACAATAGAATCCGGAACCAGGAGAATTCTGTAGCCTGTTATCCATAAACGCCACCCCAGATCAACATCTTCAAAATAGGCAAAATACCTGGGATCAAAGCCTCCAAGCTCCAGGAAAACATCTCTTCTTATTAACATGGCACCACCGCAGGCAAATAGAACAGGAGGGTAAGGATCATTTCTCTGAGGTAAAGATTGAAGTTCAAACCCTCTACCATCAAAAGAAAGACCTCCCCCAAGAAACTGAACACTGTCCCCCTCCCAGTTAAGAATCTTAGACCCAACACAGACTACATCTTTATTCGATTTAGAAATTGCAGAAACTAGATTTTTTAACCACTGAGAAGAAGCTTTCATATCATTATTTATAAAAGCCAGATATTCTCCTGTTGCATAAGAAGCAGCTATATTATTCGGTTCGGCAAAACCGAGATTTTTCTTGTTCTCTATCAGTTTAACTCCGGGAAAGTTCTCTTTCATCAAAAGAAGGCTATTATCTGAGGAACCATTATCCACCATTATTAATTCAAGTCTATCCCGGGGATAATCAAGCTCCCCCAGGGAATTAAAGCAATCTTTTAAAAGATGGGCACCATTGTAGTTGACTACAATTATAGAAACTGAAGAAAAGTTCATAAATATCCTCTTTCAGGGGTAATTATAACATATTTTATAACAATAATATATCACGAGAAACAGAAAATTGCCAGAGTTATTGCCGGATTAAGTTTATCAGGATAAGTTAATTATTTCTTTCCCATAACTTTTTCAAGAATAACTTCACCCATATAATTAATATCATCCCAGAAGGGCTGCATAAAATAATTAAATCCCCTGTTAAAAGCCTTAAGGCCATAATAAAACCGGCGTGATTTAATATAACATATACCCTGAAGAAAATGATAATAAACACTGCAGGGATATTCCCCCAGATAAACCTTAAGTAAATCTGCTGCATAACCAGAGTCACCCTGTGACATAAGATCAGGCAGTTTTTGAATAAGATATTTATTCATCAGATAAAGCCGGAGAGTATCAGAATAAACCTTCATCTTCATTCTGTTAGAAGAAATATTGGTTCCATCAGTCCTTACTCTGTATTCTCCTGTGGGTTTCTTTACATGGTTAAATTTAAATTTCTGTGCCATGTGAGCCCAGAGGTCCCAGTCCATTACAACAGGTAGTTTCTCATTAAAATAACCGACAGATTTCAAACAATCTCTCCTGTGCATTATAGCTAAAGGAGCCAATATACAGTTTCTCACTAACATCATAGGAGGGTCGAAATCTTTTGAATATAATTCCTTCTCCAGGGTAATATACTGGTCATCCCTTTTTTCCTGTCTTACACAGTATGTATCGGAATAAGCTACTTCCAGATTTTTTTCTTCAAGAAGAGTCACAAGACTCTCAAGATGTTCAGGATAATAAATATCATCATCATCGAGATAGGAAATATATTTACTCCCTGAAGCCCATAGACCGATATTCAATGCTCTTGAAAGACCCCTATGGGGAACTTTGAAATACTCTATACGATTATCTTTAAATGTTCGTAAAATATCTTCTAATTCATCAGAACCTCCATCATTTATAACCATAAGGGTAAAATTTTTAAAGGTCTGTTGAAGGACACTGCCAACACTTTCCCTGATAAATTCATTTCTTCTGTAAGTGGGTATAATAACCGATACGATGGGATTATCTTCAGAGTAGGAGGAATGAAGTTCCTTTTTATATCTTCTTCTTATAACATTCCTTCTGCATTCGTCAGCAAAGTCTTCATTGACATCTTCCCTGTCTCTGAATTTTAAAAAAGGATCTAAAAGATTTCGCCCTGACGTCTTTTCAGCTTCTTCAAGCCATAATTCATATTCATGTTCAAGAATTTCTTTGTTCATCATTTTTAAGTAATCCCTTGAGAGGCTCAAGAATATCCTGAACCGAAAGTTCATGGAGACAGCTAAAATGTCTGCACTTTTCTTTTATACACTTATCGGTGCAGGAAACATCTTTCCTCACTATAACATGTTTTGTCTTATAAGGTTTCCATCTGGGAGGGAGATCACTTTTAAGAGCAAAAATAGCTATAACAGGTGTCTTACATGCAGAAGCCATATGCATTGGGCCACTATCCATTGAGATAAAGACATTACATCTGTTAATGAGTGCAGCAAGATGCATAAGAGACAATTTACCGGCCATATTAACTGGAGAAGTTTTCATAGACCCTTCTATTCTTCCTATGAGTTCTTTTTCTTTTTCTCCTCCTGTAAGTACGAGATGAACCTTAAGCTCTGTCTGTATGGCATCCCCAATTTGAGCGAAATTCTCATAGGGCCAGTTAACATCAGTAATATCAAGGCCTCTTCCCGGATGAAATCCTATTAATAAATTTTTTTTAGAAATACCCTTACCTTCCAACAACTCCTCTATTTCTTTTTTATATATTTCTCTTATGGGAAGACATAATTCCGGTTCAAGCCGTCCTGCCCCAATCTGCCTTGGAAAATCCATAAGACATTCTACCCAGTGACTTTCCCTGTCTCCCAGAAGTGATCTCAGAGGAACCCTGTGGGTATAAAGAAAACTGTAGAGAAGACGAAAATCCTGTCCTACTCTCACAGGAATACCAGCAAGATATATAAGCCAGGCAAATCTGGCTGTACTCCATAATAGAATTGCTCCATCAAAATTATAGCTTTTTATTTTTCTAAGTAAATGAAAAAAAGGGGCTCTCTTATTTTTATCCTGTGGATCTACATCAATTAAAATCTCATCTAAATAAGGATTATCTCTTATTATATCCTCTGTATAAGAACTTACTAATATAGCCAGATATTCTAAGGATAATTCCTCTTTCAGAGATTTAAGAACAGGCGTGGCAAGTATAATATCTCCAATGCCTCCATGGGTAAGAATTACAAGCATTCTTTTCATAATCGGGTGACTGGAAGATTTTCTATGAAGCATTATTAAATGAACCGGAAACATGAAACTGCATCCAGCATAATCTGGCATATACACCGTTCTTTTTTATCAGTTCTTCATGAGAACCTGTCTCTTTTATTTCCCCCTCTTCTATAACTACAATCTTATCTGAATTATAAATTGTGGAAAGCCTGTGAGCTATTACAAAGGTAGTTCTGTCTTTCATTAATTTTGCCAGTGCTTCCTGGATTAAATATTCTGATTCACTGTCCAGAGAAGAGGTAGCTTCATCAAGTATTAATATTCTGGGGTTTTTCAGAATGACCCTGGCAATAGCAATCCTCTGTCTCTGTCCTCCTGAAAGTTTAATACCCCTTTCTCCAACAATGGTATTATATTTATCAGGGAAAGACATTATAAAATCATGAGCATTAGCCATTCTGGCAGCTAATTCTATTTCTTCTTTTGATGCATCTAATCTACCATAAGCAATATTTTCATAAACTGTTCCATTAAAAAGGATTGTATCCTGAGGGACTACTCCTATCTGACTTCTCAAAAAATGCAAATCCACTTTACTTATATCATAACCATCTATTAGAATATGGCCTGAAAGAGGTTCATAAAATCTTGGGATTAAATTTACAAAAGTAGTTTTACCGGCACCACTCGGGCCTACGATAGCCACAACTTCACCGGCTTTAACTTCAAGATTTATATCTTTTAATATTTCATCACTTTCATTATAGTTAAAATGTACATCCTTAAAATCAACATCTCCTCTGATAGAAGAAAATTTTATACTATCTTTACTGGAAAATTTTTCTCCTTCTATATCAAGTAATTCCGTTATCCTTTCAGCTGAAACCAGTCCCTTTTTAAGATCGCTGTACGTTATAGTAAGACGATTTAGAGGAGCACAGGCAAGTGCCAGATAACCCCAGAAAACAAAAATATCTCCACCACTCAAATGTCCTGATATAACTTCAAATCCTCCATACCAGATTACAAAAGCAATAGCTGTTGTAGTTACAATTTCCACTACAGGGGTCTGAGTAGCACTAAGACGCTCGGACTTCAATGTATAAAAAAGATTCTTCAAATTAGCCCTGGTAAATCTCTTTAATTCATAATCTTCACAACAGAAGGCTTTTACCATTCTTATTCCTGAAATTATCTCCTGCATCATAGAAGTCAAATCAGAGAGATTTTTCTGAAGTAAAGATGTTACAGAAGCTATCTTATGAGCAAATTTACTGGTTATTATACCCACTACAGGAGCGAGCAAAACAGTAACCAAGGTTAATCGATAGTCCTTGTAAAGCATCCAGCCAAAGGCACCGAGAAGCATAACCACATCATTAACCAGTGTTATTACAACATTAGTAAGGACATTTTGCAAAATTATTACATCAGTAGTAACCCTTGCCATTAAATCTCCTGTTCTACTACTTTCATAAAATTTCAACGGCAATAATTCAAGATGAGAAAAAATTTTAACTCTTAAATCTTTAATTATACTCTGTCCAACAAAACACATTAAATATCTCTGAATAAAAGAAGAAATACCTTTTACTCCCATAGCACATATAACCATAAAGACAATTATATTCAAAGCATTAAAGTCTTTATTAGTCAAAACATTGGTTACCAGATATTTCAGAAGAAAAGGTTGGACGAGAGTACTTAAATTCATAACTCCTGTAGCCAAGGTGGCTATTAACAATATAAACCAGTAAGGTCTGACATAATTAAGAAAAAATAAATATCTCGTCATAAATTATAGCTTTCAGCTATCAGCCTTCAGCTTTCAGCTTTTTCCTCTGGCTGATTGCTGATTGCTTTACTCTTAAATTAATACTTCTATGATATTAAAGGGGATCTCAGGCAGGGTCAATTAAAAATAATACATCACCGTTTTGAACAACATCTTCATTTTTGGGTAAAATTTTAACTACTGTTCCTGATACTTCAGTTGTTATTTCATTCATCAATTTCATAGCTTCCACAATACAAAGAGTCTGCCCCACTGACACTTTATCACCTGCATCAACAAAAGGATTTGCCCCCGGCCAGGGACTTCTATAAAAAACTCCTACCAGAGGTGAAATTACTTTATAATATTTATTATCATATTCATCCATCTTTTTTTCTTCTCTGGAAACCTCAGGAACCACCACTTTTTCATTCTGAACTGACGGTAAAGAAGGTATAGAAATAGGAGTAGAAACAGGTAAATCAGTAAAGTTTCTTTTCTTATCTCTTCGTATCTCTATTTTTACACCATCATATTCTACTATTAACTCTGAGAGGTCACATCTTTCCGATGCTTCTATTAATTTCTGAATAGCTCCAAAATCTAAATTCATAATTCATCCATCCTTTTTAGTTTTTAGCTTTCAGTTTTCAGCTTTCAACTTCTAAATAAACTTCTTAATATCATAATTTACAATAATCTAAATAATTATAAAACTGATAAACATACTCTTTTAAGCTGATTGCTGATTGCTGATTACTGATTGCTGATCATAAATTTTCTTAAGATACCCTATTATATCTTCTATCTTTATCGTATTCTGTTCGCCTTTTTTCAGATCTCTTATTATATATTCTCCACGGGCTATTTCTATATCACCAATTATAATTGCAAAAGACACACCCAGTTTATTTGCACTATTAAGCCCGGCTTTCAATCCTTTATTAACTAAATTTAAATCGGCAGAAATAAAATTCTCTTTTCTTATGGAAGTAATAAGCTGAAAAGCATGTTCATAAGATGATTCTCCCAGAGGAATTATCATTAAATCCAGTCCCTGTGGTTTACCAGAGGGAATTCCCTGTTTCTCCATAACCATTATAAGTCGCTCAATTCCTGCTGCAACTCCCACGCCGGGAGAAGGTTTTCCTCCTAAAATCTCTATTAAATCATCATATCTTCCGCCACCACATAAAGAACTCTGAGCTCCAAGGGATTCCGAAAGAACCTCAAAAACTGTCCTGGTATAATAATCCAGACCACGAACCAGACTATTCTCAAGTTTATATGAGATATTAATTTTATCAAGATACAATGTAACAGTATTAAAATGCTCTTTACAGGCACTGCAAATACTATCTAAAGTAGAAGGACATGATTTTGCAAGCTCTTTGCATGTTGCATTCTTACAATCTAAAATTCTGAAAGGATTTCGCTCAAAACGATTCTTACAATTATCACATAAAATATCTAAATTATTTCTACAAAAATCTATTATCTTATTCCTTGATGAAGGCCTGCAATCAGAACAACCAATACTATTAAGACTGACAGATAGACCTTTAAGTCCGAGAGAATCATAAAATTTAATAATCAGATCGATGACTTCAACATCAAGTAGAGGACTATTAGATCCAAGAACCTCCACACCAAGTTGATGAGCCTGTCTATATCTTCCCTGCTGTGGTCTTTCGTATCTAAAAATAGGGCCCATATAAAATAATTTAAGAGGAGGGGAAAGAGGAAGACTATGTTCAATAATAGAACGCATAACAGGAGCAGTAAACTCTGGTCTTAGAGTAAGACTTCTGCCTTTTTTATCCAAAAAAGTGTACATTTCTTTTTCTACTATATCAGTACTCTCGCCTATACCTCGAGTAAAGATTTCTGTATGTTCAAAAATAGGCGTCCTCATCTCTTTATAGCCATATAAAAAGCAAAATCTTCTAAATAAATTTTCTATGTATTGCCATGCTTCTACTTTATCTGGTAATATATCAATTGTACCGCGAGGTGCTTTAGAAATCATTTATTCAAACAACCTTTCACTAAATTTTTAAAACTGGCCTAATTATATAATCTATAAAAAAAGTTGTCAACAAAAGGAAATGTTTATACTTCTTGTAAAAAAATATATTAAATGATATAATTAGAAAAAATTAAATTGAAAAGGGAGAAGAATATGTCTGATTTTTCAAATAAAAACGGCCAATCAGGTGATTTTGAATTTGAAATGGAAAGCCAGGATGAAGGGAAAAAGAAAAGGATTATAAAAAAAATAAAAATAAAAAAAGCTTCCACCCAGATACTTCCAGCACATTTAAAACGTCAGGCAGATATGAAGAGACATAAGGAGAGAGCTAAAGAAGAAGAACCTTTAAAAACACCGGATAGAGGTTTTGCAAAAAAATTATTAACAAAAGATGAAATCAGGGAAGAGATATTTAAAAAAGATGAAACTATCAGAAAGGATAAAGGGTTAACAAAAAGATTAATATCAAAAGAAGAC
>JAKJGF010000210.1 GCA_022704525.1 Bacillota bacterium
AAATCCCTTCCTATACAACACTTTTTTTATATCTTTGAAAATTTTTTGCCATTATAATCTTGATATGTCTTTTTCGGTATATAACCATCTATTTTTTTACACAACCCGTAATGCGTAATGCGTGATGCATGTGATGAGTAATGAGTAAAGTACATATATCATAGTAATTACCCTTCACTGTTCACTTTTCACTTCTTTTCACACTTCACCTCTCTTATTACATCCATAGCCAGTTTATATTTTCCAAAAGGAGCACTTACCTGAGCTCCCTGAATGACAGGCATAAGTTTTTGCAAAGTCTCTCTGGCTATAAGAAGACCTTCTTCCATAGCTCTCCCTTCTTCATCTGCCTTCTTCATTCTCTTCATAATTTCTTCCGGGACAGTAACACCGGGCACCTCATTTTGCATAAACAGAGCATTTCGATAGGATGGGAAAGGCCATATACCTGCAATTACAGGGATATTATAATGTTCTATTTTTGGCAAAAAATTCTCCATTACATCCACATCAAATACTGGTTGAGTTATTACGAACTCGGCACCTGCTTCTACTTTGGCATCAAAGTGCCTCAACTCATAATCAGGATCCAGGGCATTGGGATCAACACCAACACCTATAAAAAAACCTGTAGGCTTTTCTATAGATGTTTTACCAAGGTCATAACCGTGGTTAAGGCAGGAAACAAGCCTGGTTAAACCTATAGAATCCACATCAAATACTGCTGTGGCATCCGGGTAAGTGCCCATTTTGGGAGGATCTCCTGTTATAATCAAAATATTTCTGAGTCCCAGGGAATAAGCCCCTAAAATATCTGCCTGCATACCAAGAAGATTCCTGTCTCTACAACAGTAATGAAGCACTGTTTCAATACCTGCCTTCTCTTCAATCAGTACGGCAAGGCATAAAGGAGACATCCTGGCACTTGCCCTGGGGCCATCGGGAATATTTATTACATCCACTCCCTGTTCTTTTAGATATTTAGAAGCATTAATTACATTTCGGGCATTATATCCTCTGGGAGGTAATAATTCTACTGAGGTTACAAACTGTCCTTCTGTGATTTTTTTAGCAAAGGCAGATTTCTGACATCTGGGTACAGGATTTATCTTTTTTTCTTCCTTCTCTATTTTTTCTACTTTAACAACACTTTTCTTCGGTCTCAGAGCAATAACAGCCTTTTTTATAGCATGAATGTGCTCTGGCTCTGTACCACAACAACCTCCAACTATTTTCGCTCCACTTAATATAAAATGTTTGGCATAAGTTGCCATATACTCAGGAGAACAGAGATAAATATTTCTACCTTCTACATTTACAGGCACACCGGCATTAGGAATAATACTGATAGGTTTATCTGTAAGATGTACCATTCTCTCCAGCACCTCTAACATAACCTGGGGGCCTACAGAACAGTTTATACCAATCACATGGGTTCCCCATTCGTCAAGCCTTGGAACAAAAACCTCGGGGGGTGTTCCAAAAAGGCTATTCCCCTGGTTATCAATCGTCATTTCAGCTACTACTGGTAAATCACATATCTCTTTTACTGCGCTAATGGCCTGATGTATTTCTCCTAAATCGGAAAACGTTTCTATAACAAAAAGATCAACCCCTCCTTCTAATAAAGCCTGAGCCTGCTCTTTAAAAGCTTCCCTGGCTTCTTTAAGAGAAACAGTTCCCCAGGGTTCTAATTTTACTCCCAGGGGACCAATTGAGCCAGCCACAAGTACAGTATGACCTGCTGCCTGTCTTGCAATTTTTGCTCCCTCATAATTTATGACTTTTACCTTATCAGAAAATCCATAAGGTTTAAGTTTATACAAATTAGCTCCAAAGGTGTTTGTCTGTATAACATCAGCACCGCTATTTATATAGTCTTTATGAATCTCCAGAATTAACCCCGGATTTGACAGATTAAGCTCATCAAAAGATCTATTTATATAAATACCTCTTCTGTAAATCTCTGTACCCATACCGCCATCAAAAATAACTACACCATCTCCATCAAGTAAATCCAAAAATTTATTTTTCATAATCTTTCTCCTTCTTAATGTTTATATAATATTATAGTTAGTTTCATAACAATCCAGAATTAAAAATCTCCTAATACGTAAAGTGTAATGCGTGATTCATAAGATCAACTAATTAAGCATTACGTGTTCTCCATCACGAATTATTAAGATTCTAAATAAGTTATAAAATATACCATATCAGAAACCTTAATACTCTCCAGACGAGTTGTTCAAAGTTGAGGGTTGAGAATTAACATTAACCTTAAACTCTCAACTATATAATAGTCTAAAAGAAATAAAAAATCCTATCCTCTTACATTATAATAATTCTAAAAGTTTTCTGATTCTCCTATTAATCTAAAGAGGAAATCTATCATTAAAGCTAGAATTTTTATTAAATTATTATTAGTCACCTATCAACCTTCAGTTTTTATCTTTTAAACTGATTGCTGATAACTGACTGCTGATAGCTTTATAAAAAGGAGTAATATTTTTATGGCCTTATCTGAAGGTATAATACTAAGACAACGCTATAAAATAAAAAAGAAAATCGGAGAAGGAGGATATGGATGTATTTATCTGGGAGATGATCTTTTAAAGAAAAAAGTATGGGCTATTAAAGAAATGCTTGACTCCTGTGTGGAACATTTAAATATAGAAGAAAAAATAAAACAATTCCGATTTGAAGCAGAAATTCTGGTTTCTTTAGATCATCCTCAACTGCCAAAAGTAGAAGATTATTTTGAACATGAAGGTAAATATTACCTTATAATGGAGTATATTGACGGAAATAATTTATATGAAATTGTAGAAAAAAATGTTTCCTCTTTATCCCAGCCCCAGGTAATAGAATGGGCATATCAGTTGTGTGATATACTGGATTATTTACATTCCCATGAATCCAAGCCTATAGTATTTCGAGATCTTAAGCCAGAAAATATTATGCTTGCAGAAAATAGTAAAATTATGCTTATAGATTTCGGCATCTCAAAACTCAAGGAAGACAAACTAAAAACTCATGCTGCTGCACAGAGTGTTACACCCCACTTTGCACCACCGGAACAATATGGAATAGAATGCACTGATCCTCTCAGTGATATATATTCTCTTGGAGCTTCTCTCTATTATATTATAACTAAAAGTTTGCCTGCAGATTCTATACAAAGACTTACAGCAAAAAACGATCCCCTTATACCTCCCTCAGCACTTAACTCTGATATATCAACTGGTTTCGAGAATATAATTATAAAAGCAATGTCTCTTAAAAAGGAGGAACGATTTCAATCTGCAAAAGAGATCAAACAGGCCATAAGTAAAATTCATAAAGGTGAACTTGTTACAAGACAACTCCAGCCCGAGGGAGATCTTCTGAGGGAGCTCAAAAAATCCTGTGAACAGTACAGACTTATGGCAGAAAATGCAAATGATTTAATACTGACACTTGATCCGGAAGGGGTTGTTACTTTTGTAACAAAAAAAATAGAAAAATTCCTTGGTTTTCCGCCGGAAGTAGTTATAGGGAGACACTTTATGAATTTTATGCCACCTGACAGTGCAGCAAAAGCACTTCAATACTTCAGAACACCTCTTGAAGGAGACCCGAGAGTGGCACTTCCTCCTTTACGCATACAGGCCATTACTCGTGATAAACAGCTTCTTAATGTAGAGGTAACCGGTTCGAGGACATATGACGGGGATAAAATCCTTAGCCGAATATGTATTATAAGGGATATAACCTCCAGGATAAAAGAAGAAGAAAAGCTTCAGGAGAAACTAATCGAATTTCACTTTCTTAATAAGGCTATTCAAATTGCATCAGGGGGAGAATTTATAGAACAAAAATTAAGAAATATTATGGAAGAAACCCATAACATCGTTTCATTTGATTCTGTAAAAATTGTACTTATGGATAAATCTGGGGAAGGCATTCAAATTTTCACTGCTTACCCTGAAATAAGTGAGCGTATGGAAGATCTCAAACTAAAACCAATCAAAAATACCATTATTGAAAGAATAATGTTAAATAGAAAACCTCTTGTTCTTAAGATTATACAAGAAGAAATAATACAGGGTATAGTATCAGAAGGTACAAAATGCGCTGTTCTAATTCCCATGATATTAATAAATAGTTTTCTCGGTGTTCTTGTCATAGAAAATCAGGAAGCCAATAAATATATTGATAATTACCCGGAAGTACTCACTTCTGTGGCACAGATAATTGGAATGTCAATCAGAATACACAGAAAATTAGAATGGGGTCTTATTAAATAAATTCAATTTGAAAAAGAGGATTTTTGTATTTTTCTAGAATAAGTAATTTTTAAATTTAGTTAAAAACAAGGAGAGTTAAAGTGTTCGGACAAAGAAATTCACTGCAAAAAATTATTTATACCCCTATTTTAAAAAACAGGGCAGAAAGACTTGGTAAAGATATAATTAAAGCCATTAATAATTGTTCTTCCTTATTAGATTACGGATGTGGAAACATGATCCTCACCAAACATATTAAAGATAACACAAATATTAATATTGTAGGTATCGATATGGTAGATAATAATCTCTCAGATATGCCTCTCTTAATCTATGAAGGCGGTAAACTTCCTTTTGAAGATAATACTTTCGATTCCTCTCTTGCAGTTTTTGTACTCCATCACTGTGATAACCTGCGAAAGGCCCTGGAAGAATTAATAAGAGTTACAAAAAAGAAAATAATTATCATCGAAGAAATATACACAAATATATTTGAAAAGATCATACTTTTCACTCATGACTGGATAGGAAATCATCTTGAATCCTGGACAGTCAACATTCCGCTTAATTTTCTTCCTTTAAAAAAATGGGAAGGTCTTTTTGAGGATTACGATCTTATAATTGATAATATAAAAAGGGTTTATCAGTTCCCCTGCTTTAATATAACAAATCAGATTTACTTTGAGCTTTCAAAAAGATAAAAAAATATCTTTTGAGAAAAGTCAATATTTTGAAGAAAGTCAATAATTATTGACTTTCTATTTTCCAGGTGGATTCGTTCTAATCGGAATGTTAGCAAAAATTATAAGTTATTTTGTCCGTTATATCAGGCACTGTCTCAGAATAATATTGAATAAGCTTCTTCGTTACCTTATCCCAGGTAAATCCTTCCAGCACCTTCTTTCTCGCCTTCTTACCAACTTCTCTTAATTTCTCTTCACCCATAGAAAGAACTTCTATAACCCTTTTTGATATATCCTCTATATCGGTATGATCTATGAGGAAACCATCCACGTCTTCAGTGATGGCATCTCTCGCACCGTTATATTTACTGGTTATAATAACCTTTTCCTTCAGCATGGCTTCTATAGTGACAAGGGAGAAATATTCCTGAGAAGGTTGCAATACCACTGTGGACAATGCAAAATAAAGGCCCATCCATTTATGAGGCACAGAAGGGTGTTTTATAAAATAATCTTCCACATTATATTCCTTCATCAAATTTTCTACCATAAGGGAATAATCGTCGTGTTTCTCAGGCCATGTGACAAGAAGAATCTTTATACTCTTTCTCTGTCGTTCCATTTCTTTTATTATTTTCGGAGCCGCAAGGACTACATTTTTTATTCCTTTTCTCGGGTCAATACGGGCAGGGAGGAATATTACCATATCTTTTTCACCAAGATTTAATTTTGCCCTGAGATCCCTTACATCCTCTTCCGTAGTTTCAATAAATATATCCGTATTTATCCCATTGGGGGTAATTCTTATACGATCCAGTCCCTGGAGATATTCACAATAATGATGACGCATATACTCGGCTTCAACACTGGAGAGTGGGCAGATTCTGTCCACTACTTTCAGGGATCTGCCTTCTTCCACAATCCTTCTGATAAAATTATATTTCTTATCCAGTTTCTGGAGGTCTCCCCCCTCTTCTTTCCTGTTAAGACTATCTTCCCGTTTTCTTCTTGCCATAGAATGAGTTGTTATATAGGAGGCAATGGAAGGCCATATCTCTTTTATCATACGGACCACCATCCATCCATCTGAATAATGGCCGTGACAGAGGCTATAATGGATATTTTCTTTCTTTGCAAAATCCACTATACCCTGGACAAAGCCGGGAATATAATCCCAGAGATGTTCCTTGGGGACATATTCATCCACAGGTCCACAGGGAAGTTTTATCTCTCTTACTCTGTCATGAAGATGTATTATCTGTTCTTCCTTCTCCCCCGGTAATTGCTGATATCTTGAGAATATATCAATATGGAGATCCGGCAAGGCCTTTGCAAGCTCAATGGTCTGAAAATACATAACCCCGCTCTGTCCTCCCTGACTGAATTGAGTCCGAAGTCCGCCGGGACGTAACATATCGGAAGGCCAACAATGGGGTGATACCCAGAATATATTTATTTTTTTTGCCATTTTAACCACTTCCTTCTAAATACTGAATTACCTACGAATAAATTCGTAGGGTTCCTGCTTCGTTGACCGTGCTTGCCTTCAGGTGAAAACCTTCAGGTAGAGGCACAATCTCCACAGGCGTTAATTCCCTGTATTCCACAGGTAGTAAAAGGTGAGACGTGAGACCATAATGTAATAGTCTTTAAGATACATTTACTTTTCTTCTCACTGCTCACCTTTTCTTACTTTTCACTATTTTCTCGCCTTTAACTTTTTATTTTGCACCATTTAATCTTCAAGCAAATGGACAACCATACCACTTCTGAGTTTAGGTTCAAACCAGGTAGACTTGGGCGGCATAACCTTACCCTGGTCTGCAACCTTCATTAATTGTTCCATCGTAGTGGGAAACATGGCAAAAGCCACTTTAAATTTCCCGCTGTCTACAAGTCTTACCAGTTCTTTAAGCCCTCTCATACCACCTATGAAATCTATATTTTTATCTTCTCTGGGATTTTTAATACCCAGGATTGGATCCAGAAGATTTGCCTGCAGTATGGCCACATCAAGAGAATTTACCGGATCATTTCCAGGGTAAGTTCCCTCCTTTGCAGTAAGTTTATACCACAAACCATCAAGATACATACCGAAGGTATGGACTTCACCGGGTTTAAAATGATCTTTTCCCTTTTTTTCCACAGTGAACTTTTTCGATATCTTATTTAAAAATTCTTCTGCCGTATTACCTCCAAGGGTTTTTACAACTCTATTATAATCCATTATATAAAGCTGATTTGAGGGAAATATGACAGAAAGAAAGAAGTTATATTCCTCTTCTCCCGTATGATGGGGATTTTCTTCTCTTCTCTTTTGTGCCACCCTGGTTCCTGCTGCAGAGCGATGATGACCGTCTGCCACGTAGAGACAGTCTACTTTCTTAAATTCTTCTGCTATCTTATTTATCCTTTCATCCTCAGAAACTACCCAGAGGGTATGTTTTATACCGTCACCGGCAGTAAAGTCATATTCCGGTTTATGCTTTATTATCTCATCTACTATGGCATCTATGGACTTCTTCTGTTTATAGGCAAGAAATACAGGGCCCGTATTGGCATTTGCCGTATCAACATGGAGGGTTCTTTCCTCTTCTTTGTCCTTTCTGGTATGTTCATGTTTTTTTATCAGATCTTTCTCATATTCCTCTACAGATGCACCCGCTAAAAGTCCTACCTGAGAATGATCTTTATCGCCTATTTTCATTATCTGCCGGTATATGTAGTAACATTTCTTCGGATCCCTAATCATAGTACCTTCTTTTATAAATTTCTCCAGATTCTCCTGAGCTTTTTCAAAAATCCTCATGTCATGAACATGTAAGCCCGGCTCAAGATCTATCTCTGATTTTTCTATACGAAGAAAACAGTAAGGATTGGGGCGGGCTATTTCACAGGCTTCTTCGAAATTTACCACATCATAAGGTACGGCTGCCACTTTCTCTACCAGATCAGGTCTGGGACGAACTCCTCTGAAGGGTTTTACTACTGACATATTTTAATCCTCCTTAATTTATTATATTGAAAAGAATCTTATACAAAAGTCTCTCTTTTCCTGCAAATATTATCGATCATTAAATTTCTAAGGATCTTTTTTTAAATAAAATTTTATAACTCCTTAGTACCGAGACAGGTAAATAAGTATCCAAAAAACATATACACCTGTTCCTATCCGGGCTCTGGAGCAAAAGATATGCCGTCAAAGGAGAAAGTTATAACTTAAATAAATACAAAACTGTATATTCTGTAATAACAGATTTCATTGTAACAGGATCATAGATTTTGCGTAAGAGCCCGGA
>JAKJGF010000211.1 GCA_022704525.1 Bacillota bacterium
CCTGCCACTTTAAGTTTATAAGACCCATCAGATTTTTGTACTTCATAGGCCATTAGATGATTATCTTCAAAAAGCCCTGCTCCGCACCAGAGAGGTTCCCCTCTCCAACCTGATTTAGATATAGCATGCATTTTTTCCTGTGTAATTATTTCATAAGGTTCCAGACTATTATAAGCTTCTAAAGAAGATTGTTCTGTAGTTATTTTCTGGCTGATTTTAACAGGTATAGAAGATAAATAACCCTGGGCAGCAGTTAAAAAAGAAGAAAGAATTACCATACCCTCCCCTGTAAGAGTAAAAAGACCTCCTCCAAAGGAAAGAGATTCAAAGAAACATCTTGTAGAATCAGAAAGAAGAGCCACCTTTCTCTGGAGTGCCTTCAAACCCTGGAGTGGTAAGCAATAATTTCTATCTCCACTAATGACTTCATCTTTAGTGAAAGAACAGGTTTCTTCAGGAGCACTTTTCTCTTTCATATAATATTTAGATGTTGTTATATAAGAGCTGGGAATCAATTTCATACACAATAACCTTTCTTTTTATTTTATAATATTATAATACTATAAAAATTCTTGTACAGGAGAAAATTTATGTTAAAAATTTGTTAAAAATTATAGACCTTTACCTTTTTCTTTTTTTACTATTCACTAAAATGATTCCAGATAGCTTTTCTTTCATCAAAATTAAAATTCTTTTCTTTTCTTAATAAATCATTGACTGGTGTTTGTCTTTTTCCATTAAGTTTATCTAATAAAGGTTCTAATCTTTGATATAATACAGGTTGTTTCTTTTGAAACTCTTCTTTTTTTTCCTGTGTATTTAAAAATCTTTTTGCTCGACAAAATTTATTCCCCTCTAGTTTATTAATTAAAACATCTATTTTATCCATTTTATTACTAACATATTCTCCATATTTATTTACACATTCCAGGGGATTTTTCACAAATTTCTTTACTTCTTTTTTACAACGTTCTCTAACTACTTTAACAAGATTTACCGATACATGTTCATATATTTCTTTATTTTCTTTTATCCAATTCTGACTTTCTACAAGACTCGATAAAGCCCGCCATACCTGTAGAATTTTTCCCTGACTTTTTTTGTCTGTAAAAACTACAACAGGACCTTCCGGTAAATCAGGTACATTATGTAAATCATAAATCAATTCTTTTAATCTTGGATTTTGATCCTGAGAATGATATAAAATTAAGTCTATTTCCTGTTTATTAAATGATTTTTCTATCTCATCATTAATAATAAAAACTTTGTCTTTAAGAGACTTTATCCTGTCAAGTTTATTTTTTTCAATTTTATCATTTAATTTAAATAATGTTTTTTCAGTAATCTCAGGAAAAGGTATATATCTTGCTATCATTTTTTTATCAAAATCTTTTTCTCTTTCTTTAAAACACTCGCGAAATAGTTCTGATTGAATTTTATTTTTCTCTTTTATACAACTAACCAGTCTTTCATAGTTAAATGTAAACCCTGCGTTTTTTATAACATTTTGACTGTTTTCTGTAAGGTCTGATATATTCGGATTATATTCCTCTACTGAAGCAGAAATAGATTCTATAAATTCCTTATCTTCATTCCGCCAGTCCTGTAGAATGTTCACAGAAAGATATCTGAATAATTCCTTATATTCACGTTTACTTTTCCATAATATAGAATTCCGTATCTGACGACCATGAAAATCCTTCCTTTCTCCTCCTTTTAATCCTGTCACCAGTAATACTATATCATCTTTATATAGAGCGAGGGCTAGAGAAAAGGCTTCACTCTGGATTAAAAAAGTCAGTTCATTTAAATAGGAAGGTTTCTCTAAACGATATGTTCCTTCTTTATATGTCATCCAGCTATAATCCTGATCCGGTGAAAATCCGCTGCTCTGAACATATACTTCTATATCACTCATTAAAGCCACCTTTCACATTGCAATACAACAAAAAATTTATCTCTTTTACAGGCAGAAGCAAATTTTGTAATTGCATCTCTCAGGTGCTTATCCAGACCAAGCCAGGTTCTTATAAAACTAAATATACCCCAGCAATTTTCCTGACTGCTTAAATGAAGTTTTAAAAAGAATCGTAAGAGATAACGTAAAGGTTGCTCACTATCCTTAGGAGCATATACTGCACAGGAATTATTCTTAGTAAAGTAAAATTGTGGCACATTTCTGTCCTTAGTATCTTTTACCACTTCTACTTTACCCAGAACTATATTACCTGTTGTCTGTACAGGTGTTATTACAA
This sequence comes from Bacillota bacterium, assembly GCA_022704525.1. Classification (GTDB taxonomy): domain Bacteria; phylum Vulcanimicrobiota; class SpSt-956; order SpSt-956; family JAKJGF01; genus JAKJGF01. The sequence goes on from JAKJGF010000211.1 coordinate 2,256, forward strand.
CAGTAATTTTATCCATTAAACCTTCACTGTTAAATAAATCCAGAAGTCTTTTATATTCTCTTTTTATATTATCTATTAAATCAGTTGAATTATTATGTATATATTTTTCACACTTTATAGGAGCTAAAATAATAAGCCTCGGTTGCTTTATCGTATCTTTTGTATAATTATTTTTAAAAAAATCGGCAATTTGCATTGGTCTATTTATATCATCATTGAATTTCCCCTGCTTTTCCATAAGAGCAGGTGCATGAATGGCTATAAGTACTCCCTGAGATTGCGATACAAATTTGTTTACAGTTTCTTTATCATCTTTATCTGCATTACTATCAAGATATCTACCTGGAAAATCTATAAACTTGAGCTTTAATGTAGGTTTTTCTCCTAATTTTCCAAGTCCAAAATTAAATATATTCACATTTTCTGTTGCAAGAAGGCCACCGGCTTGAAAAAAAACCTCATCAGTAGCAAAAAGACTTTTAAGATCTGCCAGCCGCTCCTGTAAAATAGAAGCACTTTCCAGATCAGGAGTAAGCTGAAGTTTTGCATTACTTATATCATTTTCAAATTGCTCATACATTGTAGTTAAAAGACTTGTCTTACCTACTCCTCTGGGGCCAAACATACAGATATTTACTTCATTCATTCTAATACGCTCCTTTAAGATCTCAAAATTTTGATTACAAAAAATAAAATAATTATAATCCCTAATAAAAGTATTAATAAAATATAATTGTTTTTGTTCTGGCTAAGATCTATCCAATCGTCACTATCCACAAGATTTGACAATCCACGGAAGACATTTTTTTCTATAAATTTATCTTTACTCTTCTTATCTGTAACAGCAATTATTATTGAAGAATTTCTCTTCAATATATTACCGAATATTTTATCATCACAATAGATAAGTTCACAGGCAAGCTCTTTCAGTCTGAAAGGATTATTTTTTGCTATCCGGTTATTTTTACAATATTTCTTTCTTATTTCTTCATATGTCACGGGAATATTGTTTTTTATCTCTACTTTTTCTTTGTCCAACAAGTCTATTAACTTTTGACTATCCACCTCGTAACCCCAGGTATTACCGGCATCTTTTACAGCATCATCAATATAGTCCCATATTTTCTTTTCTGTAATCGAATCTATAATTATTTCAGCAGCCAATTCACGAAATTTCTTTTGTTCTTCATATGAACTTACCCATGCTATAGAGTTTCTTATAGAGCGTCCGTGATAATCCTTCCTGTCTTTTGTTTTTAAACCTGTTACTAATAATATAATATTTTTCTTATGACAGGCAAGGACTACAGAAAAAGCTTCACTCTGAACTATATAATTCATTTCATAAAGATAATCAGGTTTTTCCTGTTTATAAAGACCTCCTTCATAAGTAATCCATGTATAATCCTGATCAGGGGAAAAGCCGGCACTCTGAATATAAACTTTTCTATTCATTTACAACCACCTGTGTCCCTGTAATATTTCAAAACCATCTCTGTTTTTTTTACATTCTCCAGAGATCTTTTCTATTGCATCTTTCAGATGTTCATCTTCTCCAAAAAAATCTCTTAAAAAACTAAATAAATTCCAGCTTACTGATCTATAATCCAGATGAAGATTTAATAAAAATTTTAAGAGATAAAAAAGGGGTTGTTCCGTATCTACAGGGGAATAATCATTATTAGTCTTTGTAAAATAAGGGCATGCTATCCCATTTTTAATTTCATATTTTGCAAATCTTATATTACCAAGTGTTTGAACAGGAGTAATAACAGCAGCTATTTTATCTTTCAGAGCATCACTGGAAAATATATCTAACAGACGTCTGTAAGAATTTTTTATTTTATCCACCATTTCTTTTGATCTTTCCGGGATATATTTTTCACATTTAATTGGTGCAAAAATAATCAGTCTGGGTTGATTAATTTTATCCTGTCCTTTTGCAAAGAAATTCTTTACTAAATCAGGTTTATTAATAAGATCATTATAAATACCATTCTTTTCCATAAGTGCAGGCGTATCTATAGCTATGAGTATAACCTGTGATTTTATAACTATATCCAGAACAAAATCCTGTTCACTCTGAAGATAATTACCCATATAATCTATAAAATTAAGCTGTAATGATGGAACTTTATCTGATTTACCTAATTTAAATGTATAAATTCTCTTTCCTTCACGAATATAAAATGCATCACATTGAAAAATATCATTACTATTATTAAAAAGATTTTTTAAATTTTTTAAATACTCATCAAGTATTTCTCTTGTCTCAATATCAGAAGTAAGTTGAAGATTTAATTCTTTACTTTTATCTTTAAATTGCTCATACATACTGGTGAGTAAACTGGTTTTCCCTACAGCTCTTGGCCCGAGCATACATATGGTCACATTATTATTAGAAATATTAACTTTCTTTCCTTTAGCTATTTTTTGTAAGTCACCTGCTTTTGATAAAGCAACTCCTATAACAGCTCCTAAAATACCTGCAGCTATCAATACTGGTAACATATTTTTAATCCTTTTACATGGAATAATTTCTATAAGACCTTATCAAATTCCAGGACATTATACTCTGCAACCTGTTTAATTGCACTTTCCCATGCTTTCCTTATACGGCTTTTTTCACCAAGTTTTGAAAATTCTGAAGTCCATATTTCAGATTTAAATTCTTCAAGAAGAAAATACCATTCATTCTGAACATCCTCTGCTCTCAGGACACGATCAAGGAATTCTTCCACCATCCCAAAAGCTGCCTGATTCGGTTCAAAGAGAAATTTTTCTATTTCTGACTCTATTTCATAAAGTGTAGTACCAAGAAGAGCTTCCAGATTATATTTTATTTCCTGAGCCGTTTTCTCCTGCAGTTTACGTTTTGTCTTATCTGGAGTTAATGGATCTAAATGTTTTCTTATACGATGATGAATAAGTCCACGATAAGAAAGATGAAATTCAGAAAGTATTGTAAAACCTAATTTTAACTTCTCAAGATCCTCAGGCAGTATATTAATAAAAGCATCCAGAAAATCCAGGCCAGAACTACCTGTAATATTTGCAAGTTTTCCTTTACCAATCAGTATATCTATAACCTGTACTTTTCTGCTATCAATAGTTTTTCTCAATCCTTCATCAAGAGTAAGGAAGTGTTCCGTAACTTTTGTTCTTATTTCATGGAGATATTTATTATAGGCATTTTCATAGGAACCTTCTATATTTCTTCTCTCTTCAATTTTATTCAGTTCTGGTATAATACTATCTCTTTTAGATAACTCTATAGCTTTTTTAAGTTGTTCTTTAAAAGGACTGGATTCTAAATAATAATCTTCATCGAGCTTTTTTAGAAGATCCTCAAGTCCATTTGTAACATCTCTCCAGAATATGTCAAAGAGTCTTTTAAATTCTCTTGCTTCATTATCTTTACCCTTTACTTTCTCCAGAGCATTATCACATTTTTTCAGTTCCCCCTTAATCATATTTTGAAGTTGTTTAAGACTTTCCTGACAGGAATCTGCATATTTACAGTCCAGCCCGGTAATATTCTCTACAAGATAATCCAGGACTTTATCAAGAATATCTTTATTTACTGATTCTATATGAGAACAGTCTGCTATTATTGCATCAACTACTTTAATATGTTTTTCTCCAATAGTATCAATAAGATCCTTACAATTATTGTAATTATCACCATTTTCAGAATTTCTGCCTGTTCGGTTAAGTATCATAAAAGACCATAAATCTATAGGGAGCTTTGAAAGAGATGTTCTTGCTGTATCATATAATTTCACATCTACATCTGCAAAATGATCTCCAGTAGATTTAGGCATACGTACAAAAAGAACCAGGTCAATATCACGGCCTAGTATTTTTATGAGTCTTTCTTCATCTCCAATACCTGTATCCCCCAGACCGGGCATATCAACAAGGGCTATTTTCCCGGCACTGGTATTAGGGAATTTACAGAATATTTTTACCTCTCTAACTGCCAGATAATTATATAATTTATTACCATCAGGTGTGTGCTGAGAAACATATTCTCTTATCTGTTCTTTAGAAATCCTCAATGGTGATGAAGTTAACAGTAAATGGCGATATTTATCAAAATTAGAATGATATTTTTTCAAATGTTCATATTTAGCCCGTGGATCTGCATAACCTTTATTGATCTCAGTAAAATCAGGCAGAGATTTACTTGCAAATTCTTCTATAAATATTGGACAGTTACCAAGTTCGAGTTCTCTGTAATAAGGTGCAATCACTTCATCAAGAAATGTCTGTTCTGTATGGAAAAATACTTCACCATAAGTTTCTACATAGGGATTATGGTATATAGTACTTTTTACTCCGGTACAATGGAGTCTATTTCCATCAGGTATTTCTGCAGCACTCAGACCTGAAAGGCACTGTAATAGGCGGCTTTTCCCCATACGGGCACGGCCTACAACACCAATGTTTATAGTATCTCTGGAAAAACGTGTTTTTAATTTAGAAAGAACAAAAAGATGCTCCTGAATTTGAGTTTTAAGATGGTGTGTGCTAATTTCTTCTAATTTGCCTTTACTATCATCATCTACATATCCTGTTATGCGATTTTTATTAATCTCCAGATTATTTAAAGCTGATATAAGGCCCTTTAAATTTTTTTCTACTTTTTCAATCTTTTGTATTAAAGGTTTTCTTTTCTCAATAATATGAGATATTTTTTCCACTCGATTTGTTTCATCTTCTCTTAATTTTTCCATTTCTTTCATCCTTTCTACCCTCTGAAGATTCCAAAAAGGTCAATGTCTCAAAAACCAGACTCAGATCTATTTCCAGGCCTTCAAAATCTTCAATTTTTATCTTATGGGATTTAGTATAGGTACTGTTATCCTGTAACTTATAAACTTCTTTCAATTATCTCCCACCTTTCATCTCATAACTCATAATAACATATAGAGATAATGAAATTCAATGTGTGATAGAATAAAAATAGAATATGATGTAAATGAAGTCCGCCATGAAGTAAGAGCAGAAAAGAAATGTGATTTGAGCCGGAAGTGATAGAAATGTCTTTGATTGTTAACTCTTTAACTCTTGCACTGCTTTCCCATAAGCTTCGGTCATTATTTCAGAGACTTTTATAAAACTGTGCCAGAAACCCTCGTCCCCTTGTGGGCGAGGATGAATGGCACACCTCTTTTTAACTGTTGTTTTTTTGCTCATCAATATACCTCTGTATGGTATCAGCAGTTACAGTACCGGCAGTTCCAACATAATAGCCTTTGCTCCAGAGACCAGAAGCCCAAAATTTGTTAGTCTTTAAGTCAGAATAATTTTTAAATAGCTCGATAGCAGTAATGCTCTTAATAGTTTTTACAATATCTGCTGGTGCTATATAAGGCGGTGCTGATATAAATAAATGTATATGGTCCGGCATAATTTCCATATTAAGTAATTCATATTCATAATTATTACAAATAGCTTCAATAAGTTCTTTAAGAAAGTCTGCTAATTGTCCCTCTAAAACCTTATGCCTATATTTAGAACACCATACAAGATGATAATTAATATTGTATTTGGAGTGTTTAGTAGATTTAATATTCAAAAGAAAACCCTCCGCCATATTTAACCAGTTCTATTTTTTTAGTTGCTACATTTTTAATTTTTCCGTTTCTATCTTTTAATCTAGCCCATTCTCCATAATTAAAAACCCCTTTAACAGTCCATAGTTCTCTTTCCAATCTTACCCTGTCTCCAGGCTGGTAAGGATATTTCTTCTTTCTAACAGAAGGTTTAGATCCTTTCCTGTTTGTTTGTAATGACCTGTTATGCCTTCTATGCTGTATTATCGAATATGGGTTACTTCTACTTTGTCCTTTTCCACCTGCTATAACAAAGGCATCGTTAATATGTGATTTTTCAAGTCCTGCTTCTATTCTCTTCTTTTTCGTAATATAACCATAGGTATATTTCAGATTTCTTCCTCCCTCTTTTAGAGAGTTTACAA
>JAKJGF010000212.1 GCA_022704525.1 Bacillota bacterium
GAAGGTCTTCCTTCTGATGGAAGAGGCTTTACCTCTATATTCACTTCATTACTTTTCAGAGTACTATAATCAAAAAAACCTCCAGGAACATTTAAAATAGTAGTGCCAATGGTTTTTTTCCCGGAAAAAATAGGAAAAAGCGCATGTTTTACATAATCTACATAGTATTTTACGTTTTGCATCTTTTCTATTGATGGAACATTAGATTGGGTGAGTTTTGTAACTATAAAACCGGTAGTATCAGGAGGTTGGTAATGTGCCTCCTGATAGAGTCTGTTTCTATAATAAAATTTAAACGTAAGGGTAACCTGTTCATTAACATAAACATTATCTTTATCCACCTCCTGGACACACCAGTAATCATTATTATTATAAGTAGAAGGAGAAGGAATCTGATAAGCCCCGGGTGGAACAAAGGTAGGAACAGACACGGTAGGCTTTGTAGTATTTGTCACTGTTATTTTTATGGGATTGGCTTTTATTATCTTACCATTAGAATGAAATTCAATAGAATCTATTACAAATTCCCCGGATTTAAGAGGTTGAAGAACATATTGTAGTGTCTTAATAACTTCCATTTCAGAGGTAGAAAAAGAAAATTTAGAATCCATATATGAAGTACTGCTCAGAATATCAAAATTATCCAGCTTAGGCATATTAATCTTATTGGAAACACTTAACTCGGCTCCACCTCTCAAGATTATTGTGAGATTAAAAGTTTCATCAAGAGTAATTATATTTTTATCTACGGTAGCCTCAATGGAAATATTCTCCCCTTTTACAGGAAGAGTAATTAAAAATAAGATTGTTATTAATATAAATAATTTCTTTAGTGGAAACATAATACACTTCCTTTAAGTCGTAATGCGTAATGCGTAATGAGGGCGAAGCAAGGTTCGCCACTACACCATAAAACACGTCTCACATCTCACGTCCTTACCAGTCCTTTTCCACTCCACCAAGATAAACACCTTCTTTATCAAAATTCTCCTTCATTTTCTGTTTTTCATCCTTTTCAAGTGCTTTTAAAATCATCCTTGCTTCTTCCTCAGACATTTTATCTTGATTCTGCTGATTCTGTTGCTGGTTCTGCCTGTTCTCCTGCTGATTCTGTTGGTGCTTCTGCCTGTTCTCCTGCTGATTCTGTTGTTGCTTCTCCTTGTTCTCCTGCTGATTCTGTTGTTGCTTCTGACTGTTCTCCTGCTGATTCTGTTGTTGCTTCTGACTGTTCTCCTGCTGATTCTGTTGCTGCTTCTGACTGTTCTCCTGCTGTTCTTTCATCTTCTTTCTGGCCATTTCCAGATTAAACTTGGAATCCTCGTCATGAGGATTTAATTTTAAAGCATTTATATAAGATTTTATTGCATCTTCCAGATTATCCATTTTATAATAAGAGTTACCCATATTGTAATATGAACTCTGATCCAACACCTTATCTGAATTAGTAATGGATTTTTTATATTCTTCCATAGCTTTTTCATATTCTTCCTTTTTATAAAAAACATTTCCCATATTATAATGAAGATCTGAAGAATCAGGATCTTCTACCTGAGCTTCTGTATATTTCTTTAAAGCTTCATCATATTTGCCTTCTCTGTAAAAATCATTACCTTCCCGGGCAGAACTCTTAAACGGGTTATACCAGGTCCAACTGATAAAACATAAAAAACTTAAAACAATACATAAGAGGCTTAATAAATTATTCAAACCTACCACTCCATTCCTTTTTAATCCTGGTTCTATCACCTGCCAGAAATTCCCATAAAAGAAAAATAAATGCTATAAAAAGAGGTATTTGAAAACGATCTTCATAGGTAGAATATAACCTTGACTGTATATCCCTCTTTTCCATATTCAATATTTCAGTGCATATTTCCTCTAATCCCTTTCCAGAATCGGACACACAAAAATACTTGCCACCACCGGCAGAAGCAATATCCTTTAACATCTTCTCATTCAGTCTGGATATAACTTCTTTACCAGAACGATTATGTTTAACATCCACAATTTTTCCTGTTTTATCCTTAATCGGAATAGGAGCTCCTTCAGGAGAACCAAGACCAATAGTATAAATAACTATACCATTTTTAAAAGCATTCTTCCCTTCTGTCATAGCATCTCCTAAAGTTTCTTCACCATCTGTCATTATTATAAGAACTTTACCCTGTCTTTCTTTAGCTTTAAAAGCTTTCTGTGCCACTTTTATTGCTCTTTCTATATTGGTTCCAGGCTTTGGAACCACACTGGTATCCAAAATATCAATCATCATATCTACAGACCCATAATCTACGGTAAGAGGACACTGAAGAAAACTCTCTCCTGCAAAAACTACAATACCAACTCTATCTCCCTGAAGTCTGCTCAGGAGATCCTTTACAGCTATCCTGACTCTATCAATACGGCTCGGTTTTATATCCTCTGCATTCATACTGTATGAAGTATCAATTGCAAGAATTATATCCACACCCTGTTGTGTAATAATCTCTTCTTTTACACCGTACTGAGGTCTGGCAAGTGATAAAATAATAAAAATTAAAGAAAATACTATAAGTACAGCCTTGAAGTATTGCCAGATAAAATTTACCGAAGGGGTAAGTTTTTCAATTAGACCTGCTCTGGCAAATTGATACATAGCCTTCTTCTTTCTTCTAAAGGCAAAAAAGTAAAAAACTATTACAAGAGGAATAAACCAGAAAAGATTAAAATAATTATATCCTGCCCAGTGCATAAGGCCTCCTTTCTTGTTTAGAGTTGAGAGTTATAAACCCTAAACCCTGACCTCTAAACCCTAAGTGCCGCAACAGACAAGTTAGTATCCATCTCACAAGTCTGTTTCTGTCCGGGCTCTTACGCAAAATCTATGATCCTGTTACAATGAAATCTGTTATTACAGAATATACAGTTTTGTATTTATTTAAGTTATAACTTTCTCCTTTGACGGCATATCTTTTGCTCCAGAGCCCGGACAGAAACAGGTGTATATGTTTTTTGGATACTTTTTTACCTGTTGCGGTACTAAGGTATTCTCATAAACCTTGTATTGGCAAGAAAAATCTCAAATAAAATAAGAAAAAAAGCAATTAATACAGGGTTCATAAAAAGTTCTCTATATTTAGTATAATGTCGTGACTTAAAATCAGTTTTTTCCATTTCTCCTATTATCTTATATATATTACGTAATTTTTCTTCATCAATAGCACGAAAATACCTGCCACCTGTTATATCTGCTATCTTTTTTAAGCATTCTTCATCAAGATGAGTTAGAAGGATAGAACCGTCAGCATTTCTGGCATATCGTCTTCCCCAGAAACCGCTATCTATTGGAATTGGTGCTCCTCCTTCCTGACCGACGCCTATAGTATAGATTTTTATACCCAGGGCCTGAGCAATTTTTGCTGCAGTTATTGGGTCCACCTCTCCAAGATTATTTTCTCCATCAGTTAGAAGTATTATAATCTTACTTTTTGCTTTACTATCTTTTAATCTGTTAACACTGGACACAATACCCATCCCTATGGCTGTACCATCTTCAGCCATACCAATCTCCAGTTTATCCAGAAATTCCTGAAGAACGTTATAATCCAGTGTAGGAGGACATAGAGAATAAGCAATCCCTGCAAAAACTACGAGTCCAATACGATCATTTAACCGGCCTTTAATAAACTCTTCTACAACCTTTCTTGCCACCTCAAGCCTGTTAGGCTTTAAATCCTCTGCATACATGCTGGCAGATAAATCTACAGCAAGAATTATATCTATACCCTGAGTCAATATATCTTCATAAGTTCTCCCGAATTGAGGTCTCGCAAGACCTGTAATAATAAGTATAAGAGCGAGTAATCTCAAAACCAGCAGACTGTGACGGGTTTTTTGCCAGGGTGAAGGACCTATATGTCTCAGGATGGTCAAACTTGAAAATCTTATAGTTCCCCTTTTCTTCTGACTCTGAAAAAAATAGTACCCTATAAGAAGAGGAATAATCAAAAGCAATAACAAATATTCAGGATTAGAAAAAGTCATTATTAATTTCCCCCTGTTTCTTTAGAAGAAAGTACTTCTTCTAATGGTTTTTCTTCAGGAGTAGTTTTCTCTACAAAATTCCTGCATTTAAGAACATGACCGCTACATTCATTCATAGAAGGTATAAATTTTGCAAATTTAACCAGATCAAAGTCCATTAAAAGAGTATTAAGGGAATCTATTATGATTCTCTCTTCTTCCCTTCTTTCAATCTGTGCCATAATTTCTTCTGTAGTTTTTTCAAAGGTCATAATATTAAATCGACGTTCTACATAACGTCGGATTATATCAGAAAGCCTTATATAAAATTCCTTTATTTCTCCATTATTTAACAAATCTGATGATACAAGTTCATCCAGTGCTTTATAGGCTTCTACTTCTGGCGAAAGTAATGGAGAAATAATTTCTTTTCTTTTATTAATAGTAAAGTAAATCCGTAAACCAATAAAAATAAAGAGAAGAATAATTATTACTAATAATATTATTATAAATACCAGACTATATGGGAAAGGGTTAATAAATTCCCGGGGAGATTTTATGTCTCTTATATCATTTGCATCTTCAGGTAAGATGCTTTTAACTTTAATTTTGCAAGGTTTTTCTGTCTTTTTAATTTTTTCTTTTCCATCTCTGTCAATATATTGAAATTCAACAAAAGGTAGTTCAAAATCCCCCGTATTATAAATAGAGATTTTATAAATATAATTCCTTACAACTAAACCCTCTGCTTCTGATTCAGATTTCGAAAAATCGAGTAGTTCAAACTCTCCCAGATTCAAACCCTTCTCAGGGAAATCCAGTTTAAAATCTTTATCAAATTTAACAGTTACATTATATTCTATTATATCTCCTACTGTAATTTCATTTTTATCTACAGAAGTACTGACCTCTATATTATCAGAAGCCAGTGAAGTACCCCCGAGAAAATACATAAGAAGAAATAGTAAAAGCAGATACAAATTGATCTTCCTTTCTTAAAAGGGTAATGGGTAATCGATATTTAATTCTTCACCCTTCACGTCTCACGTCTCACCTCACACCGGTTCTCCCTTTAAAAAATTTTACCAGGGGTTCTATATAAGGTTCATCTGTCCTTACAGCTATTTCATCTATCCTGTTACTCATAAAAATCTGTTTCTTTTCCATTTTAATCTTCTCTGTTAATTTTTTGAAATTATTTCTTAAACCGGAAGAATAGGTATCAACAAGAAGTGTCTCTCCTGTTTCAGCATCTTCCAGTTCCAAAAAACCCACCTCTGGTAGTTCTTCTTCTCTCGGATCAGTTATATCTATAGCAATTAAATCATGTCGTCTTCCGGCAATTCTCAATGATGAATCATAACCTCCTGACAGAAAATCTGAAACCAGAAATACGACGGCACTCCTCTTTGTTACTTTTCCAAGAAAATCCAGTGCCACAGATAAATTTGTTCCTCTATTTTCAGGTTTAAAATAAAGTAATTCTCTTATAACCCTCAAAACATTTTTTCTCCCTTTTTTAGGAGCAATATATTTTTCCACTTTATCTGTAAAAATTATAAGCCCCACTCTGTCATTATTTTTAATAGCAGAAAATGCAAGGACAGAGCATATTTCAACACCTATTTCACCTTTCATTCTCTCAACAGAACCAAAAGTTCCTGAGGCACTTGCATCTACAAGAAATATTACAGTAAGTTCACGTTCCTCCATAAATTTCTTTACATAAGGAGATTGCATTCTGGCTGTAACATTCCAGTCTATAAAACGCATATCATCTCCATAGGTATATTCTCTTACATCAGAGAACTCCATACCACGGCCCTTAAAAACACTTTTATATTCACCTGAAAATAAGGTATTAACCAGACTTCTGGTTTTAATCTCAATTCTTTTTATTTTTTTTATTAATTCTTTTGGTATCATGTTTTCGTGATGCGTGATGCGTGATGCGTAATGCGTGTTATATGAACCCATTACGCATTACGCATTACGCATTACGGCATCTACGGCACCTCTATAGTATCAAAAATCTTCTTTACAATGTCTTCAGAAGAAATTTCCTCTGCCTCTGCTTCATAGGTCACTATTATCCTGTGTCTGAGGACATCCATTCCTACAGATTTCACATCTGCAGGGGTAACATATCCTCTTCTTTTAATAAAGGCGTAAGCTTTAGAGGCAAGAGCAAGATTTATAGTAGCCCTGGGAGACGCTCCGTATTCTATCAATTCTTTCAGTTTAAGTCCATACCGTTCTGGATCTCTAGTAGCTATAACTATATCCACTATATAATCTTTAATCTTATCATCCATATATACCTTTGAAACTATATCTCTCGCTTTTATAATTTCTTCAGGACTGATTATCTCTTTTACCTCTATAGCACATCCTTCTACTATACGATCCATAATCTGCCTTTCCTCATTTTTATCAGGATAAAGAACCTTTAATTTTAACATAAATCTATCTACCTGAGCTTCAGGGAGAGGATAAGTTCCTTCCTGCTCTATAGGATTTTGTGTGGCAAGGACAAGAAAAGGATCTGTTAACTTATAAGTTTCAGTACCAATGGTAACCTGTCTTTCCTGCATAGCCTCAAGAAGAGCACTCTGTACCTTGGGTGGAGCTCTGTTTATTTCATCTGCAAGAACTATATTAGTAAAAATAGGGCCTTTATAAGGAGAAAACTCTCCGCTTTTTGGATTATAGATCATAGTTCCTATAAGATCTGCAGGTAATAGATCAGGTGTAAACTGAATCCTCTGAAAACCTGCACTTATAGTTTCTGACATAGTTCTTACAGTTAAAGTTTTGGCAAGACCCGGGACACCTTCTAAAAGTACATGGCCATTGGATAAAAGCCCTATTAAAAGACGTTCAACCATATAATTCTGCCCTACAATAATTCTGCCTATCTCCTGAAATAATAAGTCTACAAATTTACTTTCCCTGGCTATTTCTTCATTAAGAACACTTATATCTATACCTTTATTCAATTATGTCAGCTACCTTTCTTAGAGCGATCTAATTCGCCAGAATATTTATAATAAATATTAACACAAAAAAAATTAAAATTAAATTAGAAAATTATTATTTTTTTTTAATCTTTTATCAATGCAAAATGTGAAACTTTCGTTTCACATTTTACCAGTATAATTTATAAAACTTCAATTAAAACTTAAAAAAGATTATAACCAATTACTGTTCCGAGTAAGCCGGCTCCTAATGTTAAGCCTTCCAGAAGCATATTCCCCATACCATACCCCATACCCATGTAAGGATAACCCATGCCATAACTCATTCCCATGTAAGGATAGCCCATTCCCATAGAAGTACTAAGCATTAAATTTCCCAGGGAATAAGTATCAGGAAAACTATATGGTGTGGAACCAAAAAGATAAGGGTTATACCCCCCGTAATTTCCGGAGTACATATAAGGGCTGGACATATTATAAGACATATCTGTAACATAATTATTACTCATATATGAATTTCCTGTGGGATTATAATTATAAGTCGGGTTATAAGGATCATAGGTATATCTGCTTGCTATTACACGGCCATCAGGGGTCAACATAGTTAAACCCTTTTGATCCATAGATGTTTTATAACCTCTACTTGATTCAGCTTTCATAGAACCATCGGAATTATAATTTACATTTACCTGTTCACCGGATCTTAAATCCTCTGAAATGGAATGCTTGAGATTACCCTTACCATCAATTACCATTTGATGGCGTTTACCATCACTGGCAGTGTAAACCTCACTTAATCTATCTCCATTGGGAAGTGCATAAGTATCTATAGTATCAGCAGATTTTAAGTTTCTAGAAATAATGGGATCCGGGTCGATCCTTACTGCACCGGAAGGAATATTCTGCCAGTAATCTTTCTTTACCTCTGACTCATGAGGAGTTTCATCATATGTTTCCAGTCTTTTACCATCTTTATCAAAGGTCATAACTTTACCATCACTGGTCTCAACTTTACTGGTACCATCAGTTAAAAAAGTGCTTAAAACCTGATTTCCCTCTTTATCTACCGATACCTGAGTTAAGAGATTTCCCTCTTTATCATATATTACCTGCTGCCGGGATCCATCATTACGCTCTATATCTGTAAAAACACTACCATCTTTCATTTTATATGCCTGGGCTTTGTCTTTTTTCCCGAGACTCTGCATAATTTCCTGATTAGGTAGTGCAGGTTCTCCATCTTCAGGAGGTGGACTTAAAA
>JAKJGF010000020.1 GCA_022704525.1 Bacillota bacterium
GCTTTTAATATTTGCAAACTGAATCCGTCCTGGGAAGACATTAAAAAGAAAGGAGCAAGTTGGTTTAAACTATGTAACCCGAAGAAGTTTAGAAGCGATCATGATTTATGTAAATATTTACATAATAATGAGTTCGGATAAAAACCTTTTGGTTAACGTTGTTTTTTATGTAAATTTGTATAAGTTTACATAATTTTACATAAATATAAATCAACGGTAAATTTCCCTGATAGTTTTATATCAAGTTACCGGCGAAAGAGCATCTAAAATATATTCTTCTACTATTTTATTATTTTTGTTCAATAGCTCAATCATTCTCTGTGCAGGCCCCTGAGGCGTATTTTTTCCATTCTCCCATGCCTCGACTGTTTTTTTAGAAACTCCACATATATCAGCAAAAAGCATCTGCGTTAAATGTAATTTTTCTCTTATTTCCTTTATTTCTTTACCTTTATAATGAGGTAATGGAGCAATTTTGATAAATCGCCTTCTCACACCTTTTAAATTTCCTTTCTCATATTCTATAGCCTCATTTAAACTCTTAGTTATGCTATCATAAAGGCTCATTTTATTCTCTTCCTTTCCAGTTCATTTTTAAGTAACTCAATTAATTTTTTTATATCTTTCTTCTCCCTGTTACTTATGTTTGCTTTATCACTTTTTGTATATACAGAAATCAAATAAATTTTTTCAAAATATAAAAAGTCTACATATAAAACTCTCATTCCACCACTTTTCCCTTTAGATTCTCTTTTCCATCGGATCTTTCTGAGTCCGTCCGTTCCCTTAATTAACACACCTTTTTCAGGATATTTGCATAAATATAATTCCAATTCACATAAATCATTATCATTTAAACCTGCTTTATACCAGCGATTTAAAAATTCCGGTAACCCAATGAATTCTCTTGTCATAATACTGTCCTTTTTTATTATTATACCCTATTCGATAGGGTATAAGCAAATAATTTAGAGTAATTTTCAAATAAAAGAGTAAAAAGATCAGGAATGAATTTTCTATTGAATTATAATTTTGTAATGTTATAATGAGACATAATAAGGATTACGTATCTAATCGGGAAATTATTCCGGCAGGGAGGTTCCCTGTCTGCGTAGAGAGGACGTAGGGATGAACAGAAAAGAAAAAATCCTTTATGATTGGGCAGGAAAGATAAAAGTCGAAAAAAGTGATACTGGCCTTACCCTCTACAAACATCAGGAAGAAGTCATACAGGATCTCAATGAGAAAATAGTGAATCACCCACCAATCAATTGGTGGGTGATTCACTTTGTTTTGTTTGCTTTATTGCTTTTATAGGAACTTTCCGATATTTCCATGGAAAAACTATTCTTTCTCTTTAAAATTAAAGTATTGCCATAAAAAATTCTATGAATACTCGAAATATTTCTTCTGGCAGTTTTAGCTTTACTTTCTTCATTTTATGGTAAATAAATAATTATAAATAGTATTTAATTCTTTAAATATTTATAGTATAATTTTCTTAAGGAGAGTGATGATAAATGAAAACTTTAACTTTAAAACTATCTGAAGAAGAACACAGGATGTTAAAGGTTGTATCTGCTCTGAAGGGTTTAACTATTAAGAGTTTTATCCTGTCTCTGGTAAAGAATACTATTACAGAAGAGGATCTGGCAAAAGATTCTCCTATAGCTTCCCAGGTAAATAACTGGTTAAAAAAGTTAGAAGAAAGTAATTTTGATGTTACCAGAGATCCCATATATAACATGGAGGGTTTTGATTCCGATGCTCCGGCAGACTTATCAATAAATCATGATAAATATATCTATGGGAAAGGTTCAGAAAATGTTTAAGGCAATATTTGTAGATACATGTGGTTGGATCGCTTTAAATAATAAAAGAGACACTTTTTTTGATAAAGCACAAAGGATTAATAAAGAATTGCTAACTAAAAGTTATAGATATATTACAACTAATTTTGTACTGGATGAAACTTATACAGCATTATTGGATAAAGCCAATCATTTTATAACAGTAAATTTCGGGGAAAGCATAAGAAAAGCTAATACTGTAGATGTTATTTATATTACTAAAGATATAGAAGATAGGAGTTGGAATTTATTTAAGAGATATTCCGATAAAGACTTTTCATTTACTGATTGCACTTCTTTTATTATAATTCAGGATTTAATAAGACATATGGGTCAAAAATTCGAAAGAAAAATTTTTACGAATGATAAACATTTTAAACAGATGGGATATGAATTATTATTATAATAGGGAGAATTTATCAATAATTTAAGACGTTCAGGAGAATTATTATGCACTTTGTAAGAAATGTTACCTGTACAGAGGGATATAAATTATTGCTGGCCTTTGAGGATGGCAGTGTCAGAATTGTAGATTTAGAACCACATCTTGAAGGAGAAATATTTGAACCTCTTAAAGATATAAATTACTTTAAAACTGTTCGACTTGACCCGGAAATTGATACAATTGCATGGGAAAATGAAGCAGATATATCACCGGATTTCTTATATGAAATTGGCAAAGTAAAAACTGAAGATGTGTAAAACATCTATCTGTCGGTCTTCGTTTTTCTTTACAAAGCCAGATGAATCTTTAACCTCACATCGACTTCATCCATATAACCCTGATTTAATTTGCCAAGTTTTTTTTTCAGCCTTATCTTATCAAAGGTGCATATATCCGGCACCCTTATTAAACTTGTTCCCTGAAGATTATTTTCCCTATCAGGCTGAACTATTACTACAATTGGTAACTTTTTTATTCTGCTCGTTAAAGGAACTACTGTAACCTTTGAACCGCTACTATTTGCTATATTATTAGAAATAACCAGAGCAGGTCGTGTTTTCTTTATTTCCGTACCCACTGCAGGATCAAATTCTGTAAGCCATATCTCACCGCGCTCAGGAATATCCATCTTATTCGTTCTCCTTATCTATGTCTCTTAAACAGGAAACTTCCCAGTTGTTCCAGTAATCTTTATCATCTTCCTCACAGAACTCTCTATATTCCTCATAGGCTTTTATCAGTTCCAATTCCTGTTTGTTCTTTCTATATTCCTGAAGTATTTCAACAATAGTCCTGCTTCTATTTTTACCAAGATTATCTATAAATTTAAGTATTTCATCAGGCATTGAGATGGAAATTTTTGGCATAAATAATTCCTCCAATCTATCCTACTAAATAGTAGCATAAACTGGTAATAAATTCAAATCTTATTTTCTTATTTTCCCTTTTCTGAAATACAAGCCCACAGCCAGCACTATAAAAAACAGAGTGCCTCCTGCCATCTTCAATTCATGAAGGAGTATATTTTCCGTATCCTCAGGGGGAATAAAACTGAAGAAGATACTCAGTAATGTAATATTACTCAACTTACATACACATTTTTTTCACTGCTCATTGCTCACTTCTTCACACTTTTTTAATAAAAATAACCTTATCATCTCCATCCCCATAGAAATCTTTAAGAATTGCTTCTACATTATATCTGCACTTTATATAAAATACCCTTGTTGATTCATACTGGGGGCGATTGGATGTTTCCACATATATGCGTTTTCCGCCCATAGACGCAATTTTCTTTTCACTCAGATTGAGGAGTTTTTTTCCTAAACCCTTACTTCTGCAATCATTATGAACGGCAATCCAGTAAAGATCAAAACTGGCCTTTGTGCAGGCAATCTTTCCAAAGCATGTATAACCAATTACACGTTCTCCTTCTTCGGCAAATATAAAATGATAACCGCTTGAAATACCTTTACTGAGACTTTCTTCCACTAATTCGACTCCTACATTAATTTCTTCTTTATAAAAATATCCGCTGGATTCAAGTATATTTCTTACGGCTTCAACGTCGGAAGGTTTTACTTCTTCCCGAAAAACCGGAGTGTTCATAAAATAACAGCACCTTTCAATTTACAATCTCTATAATAAATTTAGTATAATAGTATGGGTATAAAAAGGAAAAGTCAAGAAAATTTAGAAAATTTAGAATTTTATTATAAATAAAAGATAACTTATAGATAGAGTAAAAACTGGCAGAAAAGGAGAAAAAATGATATAATACTTAATGAAGTAAATGAAAGGAAGGTCTAAAAATAATGAGACAAATTATAATTTATCCCGGAGAAGATAATCACTGGGTTGTAGAATGTCCGAGTCTGCCAGGGTGTGTAAGTCAGGGTATTACAAAGGAAGAAGCCATTAAAAATATTAAAGAAGCCATAAATGGCTATATAAAAGCCATGGAAGAAGATAATCTGCCGGTACCGGAAGAGCGTTTTGAAACAATGGTGATGGCTGTATGAGTAAACTACCTGTAATATCAGGAATAGAATGCGTTAAAGCTCTTGAAAAAGCAGGGTTTTACTTTAAAAGGCAGGAAGGCAGTCATATGATTTTAAGACGGGATAACCCTTTCGCTCAAACAACAGTACCGGATCATAAAGTAATCGATAGAGGAACACTTAAATCGATTTTAAGAAAAGCAAATTTAACCGTGGAAGAATTTATAAAATATCTCTACTAACTACTTTTTATCGCTCACCGATTATCCTCTTTATAACCTCTTCATAGGAAAGCCCGGCCTTAACCGTAGCTGCTATGAATCCGCTGTCAGGGGAAAGGCAGGGATTGATATTAACTTCCAGTACCCAGGGATTACCCTTAAGGTCTACTCTGAAATCTACCCTTCCATAACCTTTTAAATCGAATAGATCCCAGCAGTCTTTAGATATCTTTGTTAATTTATCCAGCAACAGGGAGTCTTCTTCCGGGAAATCAAAACTTCTTATAGTATGATGATATTCAAAGGAGGATTCATCCCATTTTGCACGATAACCAACCACTTTTATTTTCTCGTTGTAATCTACAAATTTAATTTCAGCATGAGGGAGAACTTCCGGCCCGTCCTTGCCGGCCAGAAGAGATATATTAAATTCTCTTCCGTCTATATAGTCTTCAACAAAATAATTTCTTTCACCCTCTGAAAAACGTTTTTTTATTTCTTTTTTTAACAGATCCTTCTTAAAAAAAACAGAGTTTTCATCAAGACCTATAGAGGCATGTTCCCAGATGGATTTAATAATCCACGGGCCTTTAGAGCGGATATTATTATTAAGGAAATTTTCAGCTGTAAAAGAGAAAGGCGTGGGGATATGTGAGGCTTTAAGCAGTTTTTTGGCGAGTAATTTATTTGTAGTTATATATATGGCATCTGATTTTGAACCTGTATAAGGAATTTTAAGAGAATCAAGCACTGTTGGCGCAATATGAATAAACTGATCTTTCCCTTCAATAGATTCTATAAGATTAAAGACAAATAAATAGCCACACTGTTTAAGTTTATCTATGGTTTTTTTTATATTCATAGAAAGGGGAAGTGCTACAGGGTCATATCCGAGATTGTAAAGGGATTTTGAGACTGCTTCAACCTCTACAAGGACATCTTTTTCGTCTTCCCTTGCCTCTTTTGAAACCTCACCATATAAGATTGCTACTTTCATAAATACACTTCCAGAGCAAATATGAATTAGCCCCTGCAAACGCAGGGGCTTTATCTATCTAGAACTGTAATACCATTTGAGTAGCCGGAACAGATTCTGTATATTTTCTCTTTCTGGATACCTTATGTAATCTGGAAGCCGGCAATAGAGATGGCACATGGATATTTATTCTTTTCAGAGCAGATTCTACAATTCTCTGTATCAATTCTCTATAACTGATCCCCACAAGGGAACACATTATGGGAAGATCGGAATGTTCAGGATGAATCCCGGCCAGGGGGTTTACTTCCATAAAATTGGGTATACCACTGGAATCTACTCTCAGATCAACCCTGCCGGCATCTCTACATCCAAGACCCCGCCAGGCTAAAAGAGCTATTTCCTTTGCTTTCTCAGCCATACTGTCCTCTACAAGTCTGTATTCAACAAGTTCCTCACATTGTTCCTTGTTTACATAACTGTAGACATCCTTCTGTGCTATTTCCTTCAGAACTATTTCCAGTGCTCCTATTGCAACGGCATCTCCTCCTGTCCCGATAATACCAACGGTAAATTCTCTACCCGGTAAAAAAGTCTCTATAAGAACAGGTTGTTTATATCTTTCCAATAAAATTCCACATACGGTAATAAGTTCACTTCTATTATTAATTTTGGAACTACTGTCTATACCTTTTCCTGTCCCTTCTGCTACCGGTTTTGCAAAAAGAGGATAGGGAAGGTTAACTTTCTTAATATCATCTTCTGTATTTACGACAGCAAAATCCGGTGTCGGAAGATTAAGATCTCTGATGATACTCTTGGTCATACCTTTGTGAAGCGTTACAGCCAGTACAAGAGGATCAGAGAAGGTATAAGGTATATCATATGCATCCAGTAATGAAGGAACCTGTGCTTCTCTTCCAAATCCTTTAATACCTTCGGCAATATTGAAAACAAGATCCCATTTTTTACCTTTTACCAGTTGTTTGGCAAGGCTTCTTACATGGCCTATGCGCTCTGTTTTAAACCCGAGTTCCTTCAGGGTATTTTCTATAGCCTGAATTGTATCAGGTCGATCAAATTCTGCAGTTTCTTCTTCACTGTAACCCAGTGCAAGATATTCTATACGTAAATCATAGGTAATCCCTATTTTCATTAAAAATTCTCTCTCCCCTCATCTGGATTATTGTAATTACAGATTTCAACTTTTTCCAAAGAGTCAGGATATTGATAAAGTTTACCCTCATAATTTCTGAGTAAAAGGCAATCTTTATTTCGTCCTGCTACATAATCCGGGCTTACAGGTATTTTACCTCCACCTCCCGGGGCGTCAATAACATATGTAGGAACAGCATAACCGCTGGTATAACCACGTAAAGAGTGTATAATTTCCACGCCTTTTTCAACAGGGGTTCGAAAATGTGCTGACCCTGGAATAGGATCACATTGATAAATATAATAGGGTTTAACACGAATCTTAAGCAATCCATGCATGAGATGCTTCATGGTTTCCACACTGTCATTAATGCCTTTAAGAAGAACTGTCTGACTTCCAAGGGGTATACCTGCATCTGCCAGACGACAGCAGGCCTTTCTGTTTTCTATTGTCAGTTCCTCTGGATGTGTAAAGTGAATACTCATCCAGAGAGGATGATAATGTTTCAACATCCTTACCAGAGATGGAGTTATGCGCTGTGGTAATACTACAGGCACCTTTGTTCCTATACGCAGGAATTCCACATGGGGGATCTGCCTCAAACGCGACAGTAACCATTCCAGTTTTTCATCTGAAAGTGTTAAGGGATCACCACCTGAGATCAATACGTCCCTTATGGAAGGAGTATTTTCTATATACTCTAAGGCTTTTTCCCATTGTTGACTATTGACTTCACCACCGTCACCGACCCTGCGGGAACGGGTACAGTAACGACAATAGGTGGAGCAGAAGTCTGTCACAAGGAATAATACACGATCAGGATAACGATGGACTAACCCGGGAACAGGACTATGCTGTTCCTCACAGAGAGGGTCCTTTTCTTCTCCGAAAGAATGTAAATATTCCCTTTTAACAGGCACAACTGTGCGCCTTAAAGGATGTAAGGGGTTATTTTCATCTATGAGGCTGAGATAATAGGGAGTTATACTCACGGGCAGTGGACCTTTGTGACATAAAATTGCCAGATATTCGTCTTCAGATAGTCGGATAATACGTGACAGGGTATTAATATCTCTAATACGATTCTTAATCTGCCAGTGCCAGTCATTCCATTCGGAATTACTGATTCCAGGAAAAAATTTTTTGCGAAATGTCTGAGACCTGACACTGGTTTTTAATCTGGGGATATAATGAATACACTGGCTTGATAGAGGGGATTTCTTTACTCTTTTAGACAGGGGTAGATTATTAATTGCTATGAAAGGTACTCTCTTATCAGCGTGATCCATCACGCTGATCATACTACCCGGAGGTTCGGCATCCTCCATAACAAATTCTGAATCTTTTTCCATTAGTCTCCTCCTTACTTGCAAAGGCTTTTCATCATGGAAATCCTTCAAGCCTTTAATTTAAAACTCTACACCTCAGCAGGGGACTCTAAAAATCACCTTTATTAAACTTAATTTAATTTATAATAATTTTTATAGCTCCCTTCGTTTCTCTTGAAACTGTTCTTTTTAGTACTTAGCTTTATAAAAATTATTAATTTAACCTGCTATTCTAAAGGCAAATTTAGAACCACTTTTTAATTTAGCATATTATAACATACTTTGAATCTTTTGCAAGAGGTTTTTAAGTTTTTTTTAATCAAATTAAATTTAAAAATTAATGTATTTTTATAAGCTATTAGCAATCAGATATGAGAAATCATAAAACCGATCTTTAGAGACTTATAATGGTTCTAGCGTTTTTATGTAATTTCCATAAAAGCTGGCTGATAAAAGCTGATAGCTGATATAAAGTTGACCCCTCACTATTACTTTGCTATAATTGCAAAACAGAATTGAAATTTAAAAAATATGTAAAGGTGATGATATGAGTATATTTGAAGAATTAAATAAAAGAAATCTTATTGCCCAGATAACCCATGAAGGTCCTATAGAAGCTTTGCTTAAAGATAAAAAAGTTACAGTTTATCTGGGTATTGATCCAACAGCAGATAGTCTTCATTTAGGCCATTTAATAGCTTTACTTACCCTGAAGAGATTTCAGCAATGGGGTCATCGTATTATAGCTCTCGTAGGAGGAGGAACTGCGATGATAGGTGATCCTTCGGGTAAAACTGAACTGAGACAGATAATGACAGAAGAAATTATAACCTCCAATAAAGAAGCCATTAGAAAACAGATCTCCCGGTTTGTAAATATTGATGACCATGATAAAGGAATAATGGTGGATAATTCTGACTGGATAAGGGATTTAAATTATGTTACCTTTTTGCGTGAAATAGGAATTCATTTTACTGTAAACAGGATGCTTGCGGCAGAATGTTATAAGACCCGTATGGAACAGGGGTTAACTTTTATAGAGTTTAATTATATGTTATTACAGTCCTATGATTTTCTCTTATTAAATAGAAAATATAACTGTACACTTCAGATAGGTGGAGATGATCAGTGGTCAAACATACTTGCAGGAGCTGATCTTGTAAGAAGAATAGAAAAAAAAGAAGTTTATGGACTGACAATACCCCTCTTATTAACCTCTGATGGTAAGAAAATGGGTAAAACTGAGAAGGGCTCTGTGTGGCTTTCGAGAGAGAGAACAACTCCATATGAGTTTTACCAGTACTGGAGAAATGTGGAAGACCTTCAAGTGATAAAGCTTCTAAAAATGCTCACCTTTATACCTTTAGAGAAAATTGAAGAGTTTTCACATTTTGAAGGAAAGGATTTAAATATAGTAAAAAAAGAGCTTGCCTTTTCCTTAACAGAAACAGTCCACGGTAAAGAAGAAGCAGATAAAGCGATGAAAGCATCAGAAGCTTTATTTGAAGGAGGTAGAAAAAGCGAATCCATACCTGTTACTGAAATTTCCAGAGATTCCTTTGAAAAAGGAATAAGAATTCTGGATGCTCTTTCTATATGTGGATTGATAGGAAGTAAAGGGGAAGGAAGACGATTAATACAGCAGGCAGGTATACAGGTAAATGACAATACAATTACTGATAACTCACTTCTTCTGGATAATTCTTTCCTGGAGGAGGGAAAAATTAAATTCAGAAAAGGTAAAAAGGTTTATCATTTTCTGAAGGTAATTTAGAAAAAAATTAATTTATGCAGGAAGTTTATAGTTTTATGACGAAAAAGCTAGAATAAATATTAACTAAATTTAACATGAGTTATTTTAAGGAGGTACATTGTGTCAACTGAGAAAGCGCCAACTCAGAGAGATCCTTACAGAGTTCTGGGAGTTCCTCCTATGGCCTCTGAATCTGAAATTAAAAAAGCTTACAGGAATAAATCTAAAGAATATCATCCGGATCTCAATCCTGATATACGTATCTGGGCAGATGAAAAAATGAAGGAACTTGTAGAAGCTTATAATTTACTCAGTGATGATGAGAAAAAGAAAGCTTATGATATGACCTTTCATCTCCAGTACAGAAGAGAAAGAAAAAAGAAAAAACAGAAAAAAGAAGTAAAGAAGTCTTTTATGGATAAAATATCGGATTTTTTTCAGGGTAAAGGACAGTCAAAAAAATCAGCAGCAAAACACGGGAAAGGCAAAAAGAAGGAAATTGAGTATAATCCTAAAGAAGCAGAGATACATTATGGACTCGGAGTTTCTATGTGTGATAATAATACTTTTATAAATGATACAATAGATTCTTTTAAGAAAGCAACCCTCTATGATCCGGAACATCTCGAATCACACTATAATCTGGGAATAGCCTATTATAGAAAGGGTGAGTGGGGAGAATGTACATCCTGTTTCCAGAAAGTTCTCAAACTTGATCCTGCAGATGAGGGAGCAAAGCATCTTTTGACTGTACTGAAAGAAGATAGCTATTAGATGATTTCTGCACTACCATAGGCACAAGCCGTGCCACTGAAAATTTGTTGGCAGTCAAAAGATCTGACAAGATAGAATATATTTTAGTATTCCCCTTCGTTATGTTCTTAAAGATAGAAAAATTTCTAACCCCTGAGAAATAAGTTAGCATAAAAGTTTTAATATTAGAATTATAAAAGTAATTCATACAATCAGTGTTGACCGCTATAAAAAATTTTGAGAGGAGTTAAAATATTGAAAATCAAGTTTTATATTATCTTATTTTATTTATTTTTTATTTTTTTACTTTCTCCACTTCTGTCTAAAGAAGAAAAAAAAGAAGATTTTCGTCCTATGACAGTAGATGATGTAATTAATATAGAAAAACCTTATCAGCTCAGAATGTCTCCTGATAATAAAACATTAATCTGGGTTCAGTATAGTGTGGATGAAGAGAAAAATAAGCATATAGCAAATATATGGATGGCAGCAGTTACCGGTGGGAAGGAACCTGTTCAGTTAACCAGAGGAAAATCTTCTTCAAGGCAACCCCAATGGTCTCCTGATGGTAAAGAAATAGCTTTTTTATCTGACAGAATTGATAATAAAGATCAGATATTTACTATTTATCCTTATGGAGGAGAGGCGTCTCTGTTATTTAAAAGTAATGAGGATATTCATACCTTCCGCTGGAAAGATAATAAGACCATTATATTCCTTACAAGAGAAGATAAATATTATTATGAAGAACAACTTGAAGATGCAAAAGATGATGCTGAAGTAGTAGATGATATAAAAACATTTGTTCCTCAAAGATTATTTTCCTACTCCCTTGAAGATAAAAAGATAAAAAGATTGACACTTAATAATGATCAAATAACAACATTCACTGTTTCTCCAGATGGCAACTGGGCTGTAACAGTTCATACAGATTCGCCCCTTTACGGTCTTGACCCGAAATATCTTAAGAAATATTATCTCTTAAATTTAAAAGATTTGAGTATGAAACAAATATTTACTGAAAAATATTTTCAGCCTTATGATCTTAAATGGGATAAGGATGGCACCCTTTACTTTATAGACGAGAAATCCAGTTATGAGGAAAAGAAAGGGCCCGGCATACCTTTACTTTACGAATATAATGTAAAAACAAACATCTGTAAAGAAGTCCCTCTGAACTGGTCATGGGGTATAGGTCTTTTAGAAGGGAGATTATTTGACAGTGAAGGCGGAAAAGTTGTTACCACACTGGCTGAAGGTGTAGTAAATCATCTTGTAATTTTAAATAAATCAAATGGCCAATGGACAAGACTGGAGGACCCTAAATCTTCAAATATAAGTGATTTTGTTCTCACCAATGATGGAAAAGGTATGGCTTTTGTATATTCTACTGCCAATAAGCCCTTTAAACTTTATTATGGAGAGTTTGACGGAAATAAATTTAAAAATGTTATTACCCTGGCAGATCTTAATAAAGGCCTTGATAAGGTATTCCTGACCAGAAGAGATATAATTAAATGGAAATCAGAGGGGGATAGAGAGATAGAGGGTATACTCTTTTATCCTAAGGAATATAAAGAAGGGCAAAAATATCCTCTCATAGTTCAAATTCACGGAGGCCCTTCCTGGTATGATCCGGATATATTTGATACCTCATGGGCTTATTATCCCCATATATTGTCTGCAAAAAATAGTTTTGTTCTGGCAGTAAACTATTCAGGCAGTGCAAATTATGGATTGGCTTTTATGGAATCCATAATAGGTCATTATTATGAACTTGAAGTGCCTGATATATTAAGTGGTATTGACTCTCTAATAGGAAAAGGTATGGTAGATCCGGAAAAGCTTGGAACTATGGGATGGAGTAATGGTTCTATATTATCAATTGCCCTTACTACTGAAACAGAGAGGTTTAAGGTTGCCTGCTGTGGTGCAGGCAATGTAAACTGGTTGAGTGATTATGGAAACTGTTCTTTTGGTGTAGCCTTTGATAATCTTTATTTTAAAGGCCCCTACTGGGAACACTTAGAACACTATATTGCAAGCTCTCCTCTTTTTAAGATGAATAAAGTAATAACTCCCACTCTTATAATATTTGGAGATTCCGATACGACTGTTCCCACAGAACAGGGTTATGAACATTACAGAGCACTTCAGCAAATGGAGAAAGCTCCGGTACGCTTTGTATTAATGCCGGGAGAACCTCATTCATTGAGGAAAATTTCTCATCAAAAAAGAAAAATGGAAGAAGAACTGGCATGGTTTGATAAATATTTATTTAATGAAAAATCTGAAGTAAAAAATAGATCTTTTATGGAAGGTTCTCCTATGGATATTATGTTAAAAAAATCTGATTTTTCTTACGATGGTAAGGGGAATTTAGGGGTTATTTATAAAGATATATTGATCCCCGAGACTGTAGAATATGAAGGTCTTAAAGTAGGAAGATTCGAGGTTACAAGATCACAATTTGAAGCTTTCCTTAAGGAAAATAAAGATTTTGATACGACAGGTTTAATAGACTGTAAAGAAAATAGTTTTAAAGGTGGAACCGGTAATTATCCTGTTTCAGGGATAAATCTGGAGAAGGCCAGAGCATACTGTGACTGGCTTTCTAATAAGACAGGTAATAAATACAGACTTCCCGAAAGTAAGGAAATGGAAAAATGGTTAAAAGATTGTAATGGTAATGAAAACACTCTGGATTACTGGTCAGGTTACTCCATTTCCCCTGATGAAATAAGTGAACTGGAAGATTATATAAAGAAATTAGAATCAGCTCAGGGAATTATTCTTCCTTGTGGTTTCTTCTCAGAATCGGTTGAAAAGATCTATGATCTGAATGGAAATGTCTCGGAAATATGTTCTGATGGTTCCGTTACAGGTTTATCAGCAAGACATATAAGTGATAAACGCCAACCTTATAATCCTCCGGGAATAAACTATACTGGTTTTCGGGTGGTAATGGAAAAATAGGTTTCAGAATTATGAAAACAACTATTGCTCTTCAGATAATCTGGTCTATTTCAGCTAAAGAAGCTCTTGTAGCTGATTTTGAATATATTGAGATAGAACATTTTTTTAATGGTTATCTCAAATTTATAGAGTTAGAAGTTGAAGAGTTTGAAATGGTTGCCCCCTATCCGGATCTGGCCGAGTCACTCCTGGAAGAAAAAAATGCTCTTATAAAATATTTTACCTCTCTCGGTATTACTATTCCAGGGACAGGCACTTCCATACGTCGAAGGCTTCGACAAAAACTCGGCTATGGCGGTTACCCTTCAGGAAATAAGAAGAAGATCCATCGTTCGAAAAAATTGAGGGATGTTTTTCATAAAGCCGAGGAAATAGCTCAGAACAGAAATTTGGAGGAACTTTCAGCTCTTGAGTTTTTAGTCCTTCTTATGGATTCTATAGGTGACGTTTTATTTTCTGTATTTGAAGAATTTGGTATAGAGAAGAAATCTTTAGAAAATCAGTATAATTCTACAATTGATATTGTTGAAAAAGAAAAAAACATATTATCTTCCATGTCTATGAGAGTAGATATTTCTGAAAACTCCCTTCAAAGGGATTCTATAAAACGTGTTGCTCGCCATAAAGCAGGCCATGTCATACTATCATATTTCTACGGAAATTCTCCCGGAGAGATAAATATTTCTGATAAAGATTATTCTGAAGAATATATAAAAAACACGTTACAGTCTGATACTATTTATACAAAACCTGAACTGGAGAAGAAAATCTGTGAACTCATGGCAGGTCGTGGAGCAGAAATAATTTATTATGGAGCAGAAGAGGGATTGTCCACACTGGTTTCAGAAGACCTTAAAGATGCTACTCTACTGGCTATAAATATGATAAAATGTTTCGGTATGAGCCGTAATTTCGGTCAGATTACTCTTGATAAAATCGAACTTCAAGATGGACCTCTGACATTGAAAGTATATGAGGAAGCTCATAGAATAATTAGTGAGCAAATGAAACAAGCTATTAAGATTCTTGAAGAAAAACGACATTACCTGAATGAATTATCAGAAAAACTCTTATACAAAAATCAGCTTTCCCAGGAAGAGATAAAATCTATTTTAGAAGTGAGGAGTGAACAGATGTAGTCCCTACTTAATAGATATTTAATTTTATCTTCGTCAGAGAGGTCATAACCTTCTTCAGTAAGTTCTTCTTTTAAATCCTCTCTAATCTCATCAAGCTTTGAATATCTTCGTCTTTTCTGAAGCTCTTGCTTTGAAGTCATCTTTTTCCCTTCTTATGATTTCGGTCCCATAATCTGTCGTCAAAAATTTTAACATATTTCATAAAAAAAAACAATTTATTTACTAATAAAGTTTACAATTTTTTAACATTTCACTATAGACACATATCTCCCTTTCAAGTATTATTAAGATACTGCATAGTGTTAGGAGGTAAAAATCAATGTCAACAATAGGTAACATAAGTGTACCACAACAAAGATTTCCCCAGACTTCTAAATTAGAAAAAAAAGAAGAAGAAACAAAAGACAGTGTGGATATTAAAGGTACTTTAGGTGATATAGGTAAAGAAGCTTTAAGATTTACTCTTATTATACCTAATACTTTAATAGGTGGAGCGAAGGGAGCCATAAAAGGTTCTATTGACACAGCAGCAAAAGGACTCGAGCTGGAAAAGTGCTGTGATGAGTCTAAGGTGGAATCTGGCTGGAAATGTCTTGTTGCAGGCGTTATTACAGGCGCGGTCTTAGGAGCCGCCGCTACAGGAGGACCTGTAGGTGCTATAGTAGGCATGTTAGCAGGGCCCGGGATTATAGGAAGTGGTCTGGTTGCAATTGAAGGAGCTTGTAGTGGAGTTAAGGATGGTGCTAATTTTTCTGTACATACCGGTGATCTAGTAAAAGCTTTTGTGGGAAGTAAGTTAGGAGAAAAAGCTGGAAAAGTTGCAGGTTTTTTAACTACAGGTGTCACTGGTGCCGTTGCGATTCCAGTAATGGCAATTGTTAAAGGTGTCGACGAGGGTGCCATTAAATTTCCGCAGAAAACCGGTGTTCTGGGAGAATTTAGTACTACTTTTGCCAGTTTGTATGGTCTTATAAAGTATGGAATTCCCGGTGGTATTCTCCTTGGGGGAGGAGTGGCCACTATAATAGGAGGTGTTATGGGAGGGCTCAAGGGTGTTCTGGAGGGCGCAAAAGCTAGTTATAATCCTCCATCTAATACATAGTAATTTTCATTATTGTTAAATTATTAGCTTCAGTGAAAATAAATCTTTTATGCTTGAAGTCCTCAGCTTTCAGCAATTAGCTTTTCCCTTAATCTGATTGCTGAAAGCTGATAATAATTTATTAAAACAGAGCCTTATGCCCTGTTTATAAAGGTTTTATGGTTCTTCTTATTTATCCACCTGTCAGTAAACCTTCAGAACCTCCTCCCGGTATAGCTAAGCTTTCTGGTTCACTAAATAATCACTCTATAGAATATAAAGTTCTGGATGCAAATCTGGAAGGTCTTTTCTACCTCTTAAAGATTCTTCCGGATGCAGAAGATGCCTGGACCAAACGGGCCTTTCGTAATCTTTCTAAAAATATAGATTCTTTAAAATATCGGGGCATCTGTAAGAATTTTGACAGATATAAAAGAGCTGTTATGGATATAAACAGACTTATTGAGATGGCAGGTAAAAAATCCGACATATTTATGACTCTGTCAGACTATAAGGATAGCCATCTGTCTCCTGTAAAAAGTAAAGATCTTATAAAAGCAGCAGAAAATCCTGAAATAAATCCTTTTTATACTTATTTTAAAGTAAGGTTTACAGAACTTCTAGAAAAGCATAACATAAGTCTTATCGGCTTTTCTCTTAATTATCTGAGTCAGGCACTGTCTACATTTGCTATGATTGGTTTTTTAAAAAGATTCTATCCCAGTATAAAACTTGCAATAGGTGGAGGACTTGTTACTTCATGGTTGAGAAGACCTGAAGGAAAGAATCCTTTTGAAGGGCTTATAGATTACCTGGTAGATGGTCCCGGTGAACATAAATTACTTTCAATAATGGGTAAAAAACCAGTAGAAGATAATTATATACCGGATTATAGTCTTCTGCCAATGAAAGATTACCTTGCTCCTGACATTATTCTTCCATATAGTACCTCTACAGGATGTTACTGGAACAAATGTTCCTTCTGCCCCGAAAGAGCAGAAAAAACTCCTTATAAGCCTATACCGGCTGATAGAGTTCTATGGGAACTCAATACATTGATAAACACATTAAAGCCTTATCTTATTCATTTACTGGATAATGCTATAAGTCCCGCTCTTCTTAAAGAGATCATAAAGAATCCTCTCCCTGTACCATGGTATGGTTTTACAAGGATTATCTCTCATCTTACAGATATAGAGTTTTGTATGGCTTTGAAGAAATCCGGATGTATTATGTTAAAACTCGGTCTGGAATCAGGTTCTCAGAATGTTCTTGATTATATGCAAAAGGGCCTTTCCCTTGAAATTGCTTCAAGGGTGCTAAAAAATCTTAAAAAAGCAGGTATTTCCACATATATCTATCTTCTTTTCGGAACACCTGGAGAAACACTGCTAGATGCCAACAAAACCCGGGAGTTTATTATTAAACACGCTGAAGAGATAAATTTTCTAAATCTTGCGATCTTCAATATGCCTATTTATGGACCGGAAGCTGTGGAATTTAAAACCAGCAATTTTTATGATGGTGATCTTTCACTTTATACGGATTTTGTCCATCCGAAAAACTGGGATAGAAAAACTGTACGAAAGTATCTGGAGAGGGATTTTAAACGTCAGTCTGTTATTGCAGAGATTTTGAAAAAAACGCCTCCATTTTTCACTTCAAACCATGCTCCTTTTTTTGTATAGGTCTTATACCAGATTTATTATATCCTCCGACTGCTGATAAACATCAATATCCTGATAAATACAGGGAAATATTTTTTTCTCATTGTCTCATCCTGTTTCAAATAATAATAATCTCTGTTATAACTTCTCTTTCCTGCCCAACTCTAATAAGTTTAAAACGAAGATTACTATAATTATAACAGGTAATCGCAATTCCTTCGGATTGAGAGGTAAAATTGTTCCCATAGACCTTAATCATTTCTTCCTTGGAAGAACCCAGACCTATACCTTTATCTGTCTCATGGCAACCATGCCAGATTCCTATAGCGCTTATCCTATTTTCATTTGAAAATAAAAGATATATACCACAGTTTTTCCCATATTTTATTATTTTCTCTTCTTCCAACCTGTATTTTTCAGTATATCCTTCATTTTTCAAAAGATTCAGAGCTTTTTCAAGTTCCTCTCCTATAAGAATAATTTTTTCTAAACGTTCTATTCTGAGAGCCGGCGGAGCCATAATAAACTTACTATGACTTTCAACAGGATAACAGGTTTCGCAGATAAATAGACCTTTTTTCTTTGTTATCCAGTTGCAACCTGATTTATAGCAGAAGTAATCTTCACATCCGCTGCATAAAGCTATATGCTTCTCTTTTTTACCACATTCTTTACATATAATTTCTTCTGTCATTATTTTTATCTATTTTTTTCCTTTTCTAGCAATCCTTTTCCTTCATATTCTTTTCTTTTCTCCAGTAATTTATGCTCCCGTTCTATGGTTTCTTTCATTACTTCAATATTTTTTCTGGCTATATCAGTACTTATTTTTTCAAATTCTGAAAAATATTTACCTGCTTCATATCCTATCTTAAGACCGGTTTCAAAACTGGCCTGAATGACATTATGAAGAGCATCTCCTTCTTTTACAGGAAATAATGCCTGAAAACCAAGGATTACCTTGTCGAAAATTCCGGAGTCTCCGTCTTTTGCTTTAAGAATATCTTCAACCTTTATTTCTATCATATTAATCCATCCTTTTATAATGAGCTATCAGCAGTCAGCTTTACTGGTAAATTAAATTCTCTAAATTGGTATAATACTCCTGCAAAGGATTATTTTTTCTAATAAAACTGGCATATTTTTTGCTAATTTACTCTGGAGATTCCTTTTTCTTGAAAGGTTTCAAGAAATATGTTAAAATTATACAAATTTTATTACTTTTTAGAAAGGAGCTAAATAATTATGAAAATCAAAAATGAACTAATTATCTTATTAATTATTTTTGTATTTTCTTTTTCTGCTTTTCCTGGATATTCCAGGGAGTCAAAAAAATCTGAAGTATTTGGTAAAGTTGTTGAGATAGATACAGGGAATAGATATATCAATATAGACAATGGAGGAGAAAAGATAGCGATTATTCTAAAAGGTTCTACTGAAATAAAATATGCCGGAAGTATATTGAATTTAAATGATATAAGAGAAGGAGACGTTATAAAAGTAAAGGGTACTTATGTTGACAGGAGTGTAATGGCAGATAAAATTGAAGTAATATCAAGAGTTCAGTCTATTCCCGTTCAGAAAGGGATTATACATTCCATTACTCATAATGCCACTTATACCTTAAAACCCGGTAATGTTCTAAAAGTTACTATGAATGCTTCATCCGGTGGAGGAGCCTATTTTGATATAACAAATCTGGCTTTTGGTATACCTATGAAGGAGATTACATCGGGTAAATATGAAGGTACCTATACAGTTCTTTCCGGTGATAGAGTAGAAAATACAACCATCGTAGGCCATCTGGTTATGCCTGATGGGTCACAGGCATCTGTAAAGGCATCCAAAACTTTAAATATAGGTTTTTCCTCCGTGGAATTTTCTACAATTCTTCCTAAAGAAAATTCTGTTATAGACAATACCAGACCTAATATTTTGATAATTATACAGAGTAATTCTGGAAATAAAGGTATAGTTTCAAAAACTGTCAGGCTTAAAGTGAATGGAAAAGATGTTACATCAAAGGCAAGCATAAGTGATAATGTTATATCCTATGTTCCTTCTAATTCCCTTCCTAAAGGATTAACTTCTGTCAATTTCACTGCAACAGACATAAATGGAAATCAGATTTCTAAAGAGTGGTCTTTTAATGTTCAGACTTCTGGAGGTGGGGATGAAGGAAATATTTACTCAGTAACACATAATGGTCAGATACCACTTCATCCTGGTGATAAATTAGTAGTAACTATGGTAGGTACAAAAGGAGGTAAAGGAACCTTTGATATAGGTTCTTACAAAAAGGGAATTAACATGAAGGAAGATAAGAATAATCCTGGAGTTTATACCGGTGAATATGCTGTTACAAAAAGGGACAGTGTGGATAATTTATATATTTATTGTTATCTTCAATTATCCAATAAGACAATAAATAAGGCATCCAATGAACCTTTAGTAAGCCTTGGCCCTTATTATTCTTCTTATGTTCTCCAGCCTGAAATAATTGACCCGAAAAATGGAGATAATGTGAATACGCCTTTTATTATTAGAGGTAATACCAGAAGAGAGTATAAGGTTGAAATAAAAATCTCTTATGTATTTCCAATCATTGGTGTTCTCGGAACGGGAGGGGAATTGCAGGCCAAAGTAGTCATGCCTGATGATGATGGATACTTTGAGCATAAAGTTAATCTTCCTGTAGCAGTGAGTGGTACAAAATATACTATAAAAGCTGTTTCTATAGATAAATCCGGGAAGAGATCTTCCGAAACAATAGTTACTGTTACCCAGAAGTGAGTAAAGTTTTATGGTTAAAGGTGTATTTCAAAAACGTATTGAAAGTCTTAAATTTTTCATGGAGGAAAATTCTATAGACATTTTTATTGCCACACCGGGAACTAATTTTTATTATATTTCCGGTATAGATACCTTTCGTATGGAAAGACTTGTGGCCATTTTAGTTCCATTAAAGGATACACCTTTTGTAATTTGCCCTGGTTTTGAACTGGAACGCCTCAAAGATCAGAACAATATGCTTGATTTTTATCCCTGGGAAGAAGATGAAAATCCTTATGAATTAGTCGGAAAAATTATTAAAGATAATATTCACTCTTTAGCTTTTGAACCCACAACATATTTTGAAACCTTTATGAAAATAAGAGAATATCTTCCAAGACTAGAATTTAAAGATGGAGGAGAGATCTTTTCTTCTATGCGTCTTAAAAAAACCCCGGAGGAAGTCCAGTCTATACAAAAAGCTGTAGAGATTACAGAAGAAAATATTGATCAGGCTTTAAAGCACCTTCATAAAGGTATGAGTGAAGATGATTTTAAAAGCTATCTTTCAGGACAGGAAAAACTAGTGCAATTTGGTAAAACATCCTCTTATCCTCACTCAGAAGGAGGCAGTAATATTTTAAGAGAAAATGATGTAGTCCTTATAGATAAAGGTGATATCTATGATCATTATCATTCAGATATTACAAGAACAGGATATTTTGGAAAAATTGATTCGGAATTTATGAAGATATGGGATATAGTAAGACAGGCAAGAGATTCTGCTATAGATAGAGCAGCACCAGAAGTTCCCTGCGAACTTGTAGATAAAGCGGCCAGAGACATAATTGACATAGCAGGCTATGGAGAATATTTTACTCACAGAACCGGTCATGGCATTGGACTGGACATACATGAGAAACCTTATCTTGTTAAAGGGAACAAAAATACTCTGGAACCGGGTAATGTATTTACTATAGAACCGGGTATTTATCTTCCCGGAAAATTCGGTATAAGAATTGAAGAAAATGTACTTATAACAGAAGATGGTAGAAAAGTTCTTTCAAGAAAACCAACTTCTCCAACAATTATAAGGAATAAATCTGAAAACTGAAAACTCTAACTTATTATTGAGAGTAAAATCTAGAATGAAGAGACTTTATTTTATATTATTTTTTATTCTATTGATTATCTTTCTTTTAACCTGTTGTAATTCAGGAAATAATACTCCTGTGCAGAAAAAGATATATATTACAATCAAAACTTCTGACACAATGTTATTACTGGTTAATAGTCTGACAGAAGAGTATATGAAAGAAAATGCAGATGTTGAGTTTTCTACAGAAATATGTGCTTCCAGTGAAGGTCTTGAAGCATTATTAGGAAAAACTGCTGCAATTTCAGCTTCTTCACGGCCAATTTCTGATAAAGAACTAAAAAGAGCTGATCAAAATAAAATAGAGATAAAAGAATATTCTATAGCAAGAGATGCTCTGGTTTTTATTGTTAACCCTGATAATCCTGTTAAGGAAATATCTATGGATAATATTATAAAAATATTTACAGGAACCTATACTAACTGGAAAGATTCGGGTTATAAGGATATACCAATAAGTGTTTATACCAGTGAAAATACTTCTGGAACATATATGTTTTTTAAATCAGCTGTCCTCAAAGAGAAATGTTTTTCAACTAAAATAAAGATGCTAACTAATATAAGGGATATCATAGAAACAGTCTCAAAAGAAGAGGGTGCAATCAGTTATATTATATATGAATATTCAATCCTTGCTTCAGATAAAATCAAGATCATTGGTATTAAAAATGATAAATCTTCAGAAATGATCTTACCTACAGAGGAAAATATTAAAAAAGGCCGTTATCCTATTGTAAGGAATCTTTATTTCTATACCAGAAGCGATGCTTCTGCTGATATTAATAAATTCATTGGTTATTGTTTAAGTCCGGAAGGACAGAAAATTGTTAAAAAAGCGAAATGTATAACCTTAAAGTAATTTTAATGATTATTTTTCAGGAGAAATCTTTTTGCATATTATAAGAAAATTGTCCAAAAAACTTTTTACCAATAAATATGTTGATCTTTTTGTTGTTCTGGTAGTGTTTTTTTCAATACTTTTACTGGTCTTTGATAGCCTTGCAGGTTTTATAATCAATAAAAATGCTCTTGATAATTTGAAATTTACTATTGATTCTGACAAATTGGAAGCTTTAGAAATATTAGAAGGTAAAAAATTTTCCTCTGATGTATTAACAGGTATTCTGGAGAAATCATGGCTACAAATTCAAGAAGATAAGGAATTTTATAAGATTACTGGTAAAACAGAGTATGCCATAAGTAAAGAAAATAAAGCTAAAGTCTCCCTCCTGGCATCATTAAAAGATAGAGAATTTTCAGAAGAAGAGTTGTACTTAAAACTTAAAGAATTTGAATTTACTCCTGTAGAAATTGAAATAGTATTTCTTTATAGTATTCACAAAATGGAATCTTTGAAAGATAAAATCAGTCCTGGAAAGGCGAAATTTATAAAATTACTTAAATATAAAGAGTTTACAAAAGAAGAGTTAATAAAAAAATTATTAAACGCAGAATTTAATGAAAGAGATATTAATATAACCCTGAGTCATACGAAAAAACTTATTTTTAATAAAAATGAGATTGCGTTAATTTTAAAAGAGAGTCAACTCGTCTTTCCTATTTCAGAAAAAACAAAGGATTTAATAATAGCTCTTGACGATATTATAATAGCTTTCTTTATAATAGAACTTTTCTTGCGATATCTTTCCTGTGATAATTATAAAATATTTTTCTACCTTTATTGGATTGATATTCTGGCGGTCATTCCATTATTCAGAGTGTTCAGATTAAGCAGAGTCTTTATTCTTTTAAGACTTTTTCGAATTATGTCTTTTGCTGTACTTTTACGACGTCATCTTTCTTTCGTATCTTTTATTTTTAATAAACGCTGGATAGATTTCTTTTTAATTTTAATCTTTCTTATTTTTATTATTACTTTTGGCACCCTTGGGTTAATTTCCTCAGAAGAGAAACTTCATCTGAATCCTCAGGATGCCTTTTGGACTACAGTATTTTCACTCTTCTGTGGTGAATATTCCAGTGAATTTCCTGAGACTCTGGTAGGTAAATTGACTGCTCTTTTAGTAATTCTTGCAGGTATAAGTTTTTTTGCTATTTTAATAGGTACTGTCTCTGCTATAATGATGGAAAAATTCAAGGAGGGAATTATAATGAGAAAAACTAACTTTGATATGCTTGAAAATCATATAATAATCTGTGGGTGGGAACAAAAGACTCATCAGATAATAAAGGAACTGCATGCATCTCCGGAGTGCAGGCATGCAGATATTGTTTTAATCTCAGACAGAGAAGATTTTTTACATATAGATCTTGAAAGATTTGATATAAAAACAGATTTTATATATCTTATAGAGGGCGATTTTACTGATCCTGATATTCTCAGGAAAGCCAATATAGATAACGCAAAGATTGCTATTATCTTGCCTGATCGCTCTGGAGGAAGAAATAATAGAGATATAGATGCGAGAACGGTCCTTACTGCTCTTACTATAGAAAAACTGAATCATAGTGTATATAGCTGTGCAGAGCTTTTAGACCCTGAATATGAAAGCCATATGAAAATTGGAAATGTAAATGAAGTAATACTTGGAGGATATTATAGTGGCCTTATGGCAGCCCATGCGGCAATAAATGAAAACATTGTGCCCTTTATTAACAGTATTCTTCCTTCAGAGGCAGAACATAAATTTCAGAATATTTCTCTTTCTAATGATTTGATAGGTAAAGAATTCAGTGATGTTATATTAGAACTCAGAAAAAAAGATAGAATCCTTCCTCTTGGTGTCAGAACTGCATCAGGAGACCTTCTTATTAATCCTCAGAATTATATTATGAAAAATGGAGATTATCTGGTAGGACTGGTGAGTAAATCGTGAAAGGTAAAATGTGAGAGGAAGTTGATAGTTTAAGTTTGATGGTTGAGGGTTTAACAATTTTGTGCCTTCAACCCTCAACCTTCAACTCTCAACTTTAGCCCCCTTCCCCCATCACTTATACCATATATAATCCTCACCTGGCTCAAGTTTTACGGCCTTATCATAACATTTCCTTGCTTCTTCATGTTTTCCCTGATGAAATAATACTAATCCTTTTTGATACCAGGCTTCAGCATATTTAGGATCAATCTCCAGTACCTTATCACAAAATTGTATTGCTTCTTCAGTATTTCCCTGAAAATATGCAATTAAAGATTTATAATACCAGGCCATCACATTTGTTGGCTCAATCTTTAACCCCTCATCAAAACTTTTAGAGGCATCTTTAAATTCTTTCAGATAACATAAAGCTATTCCCCTGGTAAACCATATTTCAGCATCGTTAGGATCAATCTTTATAGCTCTGTCACAATAATCTCTTGCTTCGTAATATTTACGCATTCCCAGTAAGACCATGGCTTTTGCTGAATAGACCAGTTCAGTCTTTAATCCGGAGACATCTTTCTTACTCTCTACCAGCTCAAAAGCTTTATCTATATATTCCAGTGATTTACCATAATCTCCTTTTGAATAGTATACCATTCCAATTTCAAAAAGGCTAAAGGCATGATTTGGTTCATTTTCCAGAGCCCGCTCAAACCATTCCAGAGCTTTACTCCAGATACCTTTTTTATAATATTCAAAACCTGTTAGAAACCATTCGTCAGATACTTCGGAACCTTCAGGTGTCTTTTCTACAGATCTTAACTTCTGCTCTTTATCAAAACATTCTTTTGCTTCAGCATATTTACCTGTTTTTTTTAATGCTTCTCCTTTATTTTTCCAGGCCAGGGCAAATTCCGGATTAGACTCAATAGATCTGTCAAAACATTTAATTGCTTCTTCATAATTTTCTATCATAAATAAGGCCATTCCTTTACTATTCAACGGTGAAATATATTCAATTCCCACTGTCTCAGCATTATAATTATTACCGGGGGCAATTTCTAAGACCTTATCAAAATATACAATTGCATCTTTATAGTTTTCTTTTTTATAAAGAGTTAAAGCTTTAAGATACCAGACATCTGCATTACCTGAAGTCATTTTTATAACCTCATCAAAACAAATATCTGCTTCCTTATATTTTGTTAGCTTATAGAGTGCTACTCCTTTACGAAACCATGCGATTTCACATGCAGGTTCAGTTTCCAGTGCTTTATCAAAATAAGGTATGGATTTCTCATAATCTCCTTCTTCAAATAAGGCATTACCTTTGTTTAATAATTCCTGTAGTGTTTCTGCTCTTGCGTGAGATAAGGTGATTATTAATAGAATTGTTATTAAGAGTACTTTAAATTTCATTATTAACTTCCTCCTTTAACAGGTTATAGTTGATGGGTAAAAGTTATGTGTTGTCACATCTGAATCTCCAACTGAAACCCTCATAATAAACTTTCTCTATCCTCTTACTATTCTCCTATAAAAAAATAAAATATTATGAAATTATTGATCTGTGTATAAGCACTTAATAAATCCCCGAGTTTTTTTCGAATATATGAAAATTATTATGGTATAACATCTATAACTGTAGTATAATTATTTTAAGTTTAAACAAATATTTTTTATTAAGGAGGTGAATTTATGAAGAGATTATATATCATCTGTCTGGCAGGACTATTTTTATTTATTCTCCATCCGATTATTGTTTATACACAGGATGAGATAAAGGATCTCAGTAAAGTTACAATTTATATAAAAAACAAAGAATATGATAAGAAAAATGTTTTTTTGAAAGATGGAGAAATATATACTTCTTTAGAACCTTTAAGTAAAGTTATAAAATTTAAATATGTCTATGAAAAAGGTGAAACTCTTTTATATATTAATGGGTTCGAATATAAAGGGGATTATAATGTTAAAGGTGATAAGATTTATGTCTCTTTAAAAGGTATATGTGAATATCTGGGATACTATATTAATTACAATAAATCAACAAAGATTCTTGATATCTCCAGTAAACCCATAACTGTTGTTACAATTAAGGCTACTCCCGGTACATCTATTATTATTCCTCCTATAGATCATGGAATAGATACCAGGGGAATACTTATCCCGGGACGTGGAATTGAAGGTGTTGTTTATGTGGGGAGT
This sequence comes from Bacillota bacterium, assembly GCA_022704525.1. Lineage (GTDB taxonomy): Bacteria > Vulcanimicrobiota > SpSt-956 > SpSt-956 > JAKJGF01 > JAKJGF01. The sequence goes on from JAKJGF010000020.1 coordinate 26,304, forward strand.
AAAATAAATGATATAATGGCAAAGTGGGGAGAACCTGATGGTATAATGAACATAAATAGTAATACCAAATCATACATTTATGGCGATCTAAGTTTACTGGCACCTTCAAGTGGTATTATAGATATGATTATGAGTTATTCAGCAGGTTATAAAACTTCAAGTGGTATTGGAATTGGTTCCAGTTTTCAACAGGTAGTAAATACATATGGAAAACAATATTATGAGCAAAATGATATGATACTTTATGCAAATGGTATTGGTTTTTTAATTGATAAACAAAATCAAACTGTAAAATCTATTGCTGTTGTCCTTATAAAATAAGCAGTAATGTTAGTTTTAAAGATATTACCAGAAAGGTGGAAAATTTATGAATAAGAAATATGCTATAGGAGTGGATCTGGGGGGAACCCATATTGCTGCCGCTCTGGTGGACCAATCAGGAAAGACAGGCAAACTCCAGGAATGTGATATAGCTCCAGAAGAAAGAGAGGTCAATAATGTCCTTAATAAAATGGCTCTTATTATTAATCAGGTAATTTCAGAAGAAAAAATAAAGAGAGAAGAGATTTTTGGTGCAGGTATCGCCCTTCCTGGCTTTATTGACACCATTAATGGTATATGTCATTTTTCTCCGAATTTCCCGGGATGGACTGATATAAGAGTATCTTCTATCCTTGAAACCACACTTGATTTGCCGGTAATGATTCTTAATGATGTAAATGCTTTTGCCCTGGGAGAAAAATATTTCGGTGCAGGGAGAGGTGTTAAAAATATAATCTGTATGACACTGGGAACAGGAATTGGTGGAGGTATTATAATAGACAATAAACTCCATCTGGGTTCCTCCCAGGGAGCAGGTGAAATAGGCCATATGACAATAGTGCCTGATGGACCTTTATGTGGATGTGGCAATAAAGGATGTTTTGAAGCTCTTGTAGCAAGGGGTGCTATTATAAAAACAGCTAAAGAGATGATAGATAAGAATAAAAAAACTCTTTTAGCAGAAGTTAAAGATCTATCTCCACTTTCAGTTTTTGAGGCAGCAGAAAAGGGAGATGACGTTGCAAAAGAGATTTTTGATAAAATTGGAAGATACCTTGGTACAGGTATTTCAAATCTTATCCTTATACTTAACCCTGAAAAGATAGTTATAGGTGGCAGAATAGTCAATGCCCATAAATATCTCTTCCCCCCGGCACAGAAAGAGATAAAAAAGAGGGTTAAAATGTTCCCTCCTGAATCCACAGAGATAGTAATTGCAGAATTGGGTTCACAGGCAGGACTTATCGGTGGGGCTACTTATGTGTTCCAGCAAAAATGCGAAGCTTTTAAATCTTGACAAAAATAAAATCCGGGATAAAAGAGATACTTTATAAAGAATCCAGTATAGAATTAGATTATGAAGTAGAAGGATTATTTGAATTTTCCGTCAGTATTTTTTATCAGGATTACGAGGTCAGTGCTATTTTCAGCATATAACGAATATCCATAAATAATTGTAAGCGTTCAGCTATCAGCAGTCAGCTTTTATGGAAATTACATAACAAATGTCATTAAATTCTATTTTTCAGACTATTTATATATTTAAAATTCGCAAGATTTAGCTGAAAGCTAATAATAATTTAAGATTTAATTTTTTCTATATCATAAAACATATCAACAATTTCGACTTCCTCTTCAGAATCGATAAGATTTAAAATTTTAGAAAAGATTTGTTCCGCTATAATTCCAGTTGAAGATACAAAAGCAATACCTATTTCAGCTTTCTGCCAGAGATCATTTTCCCCTACCTCTGCTACTGATACACGAAACTTGTTCCAGATTCTGTCCTTTAAACTTTTAATGATCTGTCTTTTACGTTTTAAGGAATTTGGTTCCTCCAGTAAGTGAATATCAAACCAGCATTTGCAAACATACATCTTTATCACCAGGGAAAAATTTATTTTAAGCTTTTAGCTATCAGCTATTAGCCATATGAACACTTACTATTTTATAACACTTTTCCGGCTTATGCAATACTGACGTGAGGCGTGAAAGGTAATTAATTTACAGATTATATCTGGTAGTTAAAGGTCACATTTTTCATACTATCACTACCTTTATAGATGTTTCGAGATACAACTTTATCTTCTTCATAATAAATCTACTATTATCCTTATTTCTGTTACTATTATATAAAAAAGCTGTATATAAAAATAGTGGATACATATATGTATGCAGAAAAAATTCTTTCTAAATCATTGAAAAATTTTCTCTCTGGCTTTATAATAAAAAGAATTTAAGAATTAGAAAGGCTGGGTTTTATGAAAAAGGTAGTTCTTGCTTACAGTGGTGGACTCGATACATCCTGTATACTTAAATGGCTTATAGATGAGGGTTTTGAGGTAATAGCATATCTTGCAGATGTAGGTCAGCGTGAGGATTTTGAGGAAGCTCGACAGAAGGCTCTTAATATTGGAGCAACCAGGGTTTATATAGAAGATTTAAAAGAAGAATTTGTTACTGATTATATATTTCCTGCCTTCAGCGCAAATGCTCTTTATGAAGGCAGATATTTATTAGGAACATCTCTTGCAAGACCTCTAATTGCAAAAAGACATATAGAAATAGCCAGTAAGGAAAATGCTGAATATGTATCTCATGGTTCAACAGGAAAAGGAAATGATCAGGTCAGATTTGAATTGAGTTATTATGCACTTAATCCTAAGATAAAGATCATATCACCATGGAAGAATAAGGATTTTCTTGTAAAATTTAAAGGAAGAACTGATCTTATAAACTATGCAAAAGAAAATAACATACCACTCAGTGTAACACTGGAAAAGCCTTACAGTATAGATGAAAATTTACTTCATATAAGTTTTGAATCAGGTATCCTTGAAGACCCCGCAATTCAACCTCACAGGGATATGTTTAAATTCACAGTGGATCCAAAAGATGCACCGGACAGAGAAACACGGATAGAAATACACTTTAAAGACGGTATACCCATAAAGATTGTAAACCTGGAAGACGGTACAATTAAAACAAAACCCCTGGAACTTTTTACATATTTGAATGAACTGGGGAGAGAAAACGGTATAGGTAGAGTGGATATAGTGGAGAACAGGTTTGTAGGTATAAAATCAAGAGGTGTATATGAAACACCGGGAGGGACAATACTGAGAGCGGCCCATATGGATATAGAAGGTATAGCAATGGACAGAGAAGTCATGCGTCTTCGTGACATGCTGAGTCCTAAATTCTCTGAACTGGTCTATTATGGTTTCTGGTTCAGTCCTGAAATGGAATTCCTTATGGCAGCAATAAGGAAAAGTCAGGAAATAATCGATGGAGTGGTTTATTTAAAACTTTATAAGGGTAATGTTATTGTTACAGGAAGAACTTCTCCCAGTTCTCTTTATGATCATGATCTCTCAAGTATGAATATAGAAGGTGGTTTTGACCAGACAGATTCAGAAGGATTTATCAAGATAAATGCCATAAGACTGATGGCCCATAATGCAATTATGAAAAGAATGGGGAAAGGATAATCGGTAATCAGAGTAATGTCTGTAATAGATCACCGATCACTGCTCACTGATTATGAAACTCTGGAATAAAGGAATAGAATTAAATAAGCTTATAGAAGATTTTACAGTGGGGAATGACTATATTCTGGATAAAAAACTTATTCCCTATGACTGCAGGGGATCTATAGCGCATGCCATGACTCTTAAAAAAGCCGGTATATTAAACGAAGTAGAAACAGAACAACTTGTAAATGCTCTGGAAGAAATAAAAAATAATGGTATAGAGATAAAAAAAGAAGATGAAGATGTTCATACGGCAATAGAGAATTATCTTATAGAAAAGTCAGGTGATCTGGGGAGGAAAATACACACAGGTCGTTCCAGAAACGATCAGGTTATGGTTGATATACAATTATTGGTAAGAGACGAAATAATAAACACACATAATCTTGCCGTAAAACTCTGTGAAACTTTAAATAATTTTTCCAGAGAAAATATTGTCCTTATGCCCGGATACACCCATATGCAAAAGGCTATGCCATCTTCCCTGCAATTACTCACAGGATCTTATATAGAATCTTTCCTGGATGACTTACTATTACTGGAAACGTCATATGAGATAAATAATAAAAATCCTTTAGGAAGTGCTGCCGGCTATGGATCATCATTAAATCTTGATAGAGATTACAGTGGAAAACTTTTAGGCTTTAAAGGTAATAGAAACTGTATTTATGTTCAGGCAAGGCCGAAGTTAATTTCCACCTTAATCTTTCCGCTCTGCAGTTTTATGAAAACTATGGATAAAATAGCTTCAGATCTACTTATGTTTACAATGGGGGAATTTAATTTTTTTTCTTTACCCGATGAATTCTGCACCGGTTCAAGTATAATGCCACAGAAGAAAAATTATGACCTTCTGGAATTAATTCGAGGGAAGGCCTCTTTAGTTCACACTCTTATGTACAGCGTGGATATGATAGGAAATAAATTAATAAGCGGATATAATCGAGATTATCAGCTCACTAAAGAGGCTCTTATGAAAGCTTTCGACATAACCTCTAAATGTCTGGAAATAATGGGACTCATATTTCAGAATCTCAAAGTCAACAGTGAGGCTTTGAGTAAAGCTATTTCTCCGGAACTCTTTGCCACTGATAAAGCCTATGAAATAGTAAAAAAAGGTATCCCTTTCCGTGATGCCTACAGACAGGTAGCCGAAAATCTGGATAAACTGGAAATACAGAACGATACATTTGAGGAGAGAGACTGTTTAAAATTCAGAGACTATACAGATGAAATAAAAAAGAGGAAAATTTTACAACCTGTTGTGGATTAAGGTAAGAAATTTGCAATATATAGATTTAAACTGGATATCTAATAAACTATTATTAGAGAAAGGTGAATCTGTATGAAGTTATCATTAAAAATATTACCAGTAGTTATATTCCTTATTATCATCACATTGTCAGGTCTGGTAAAAAGTCTGGCAGGTTCTGTCACTCTACCTGAAACACGGGAATATAGAGAAACAGAGATGATACTGATCCCGGCAGGAGATTTCTGGATGGGAAGTCAGACCAAACAGGGAGAATTAGATGAGTACCCCCAGCATAAGGTTTATCTAAAGGATTATTATATAGATAAATATGAAGTAACCAACAGTCAATATTGTAAATTTTTAAATGAAAAAGGAAATCATAGAGCTAAAGATAAAACCTGGTGGCTTGTAATACAGGATCAGAACTGTCTGATAGAAGTAAAAAATGGTATTTATATACCAAAGACCGGTGCTGATAATTACCCTGTAGTAAGTGTAACATGGCATGGGGCAAAGACTTATGCAGAGTGGATGGGAAAAGGACTTCCAACAGAAGCACAATGGGAAAAAGCAGCAAAAAGCACCAGAGGCAATATTTATCCCTGGGGTATGGAATGGGATGCCAATAGATGTAATAATAAAAATATGAATGACGAAACTTTATGTAAAAAGATGATTAATTTTTATGATGGACGGGGGGTTTTACCAGCAGGTTCTTTCCCTGGAGGAGCAAGTAATTATGCTGTAATGGATATGGCAGGAAATGTAGCAGAATGGTGCTATGACTGGTATGATGAAAATTATTATAAAACCAGTCCTTATAAAAATCCAACTGGTCCCAAAACAGGTAAATACAAGGTTATCCGCGGTGGTTCCTGGGAAAATATAGAAGAAAAGAATTTTAGATGTTCAGATCGCTCGATTATTGATTCTGACAGGGGAAGTGGTATAGGATTTCGTTGTATATTAGATCCTGAGAAAAGATAATTTTTTAATAGTAAGAAGGTATATAATTCAAGAAAATCGAATTATATTATAGTTGAAGGTTAAGGGTTGAAAATTCAGTAAAGAATACCAACTATAAACTATAACCGTTCAATCCTCAACTATTAATAATGAGGGATGTTCTATGAACCTGATAAATCTGAAATGTGAAACCTGTGGTGCTCAACTCAAAAGAACTGCCAGTATGAGAACCCTCCAATGTGAATACTGTGGGTCCAAGTATTTTGCAGAAATATCCGGTGAAACTCATGGACTTGAGGATCGAACTTTTATACTTCCTGTAGAAGTTGAAGAGGATGTAGCAATGAAATATATTCTAAGAGAAACACAGAGAAGAGAGTTTGTCCATGAAGATACTGAAAAAACAATTTCTCAGATAAGACCTAATGGGGTTATGATTCCATGTTATTCTTTCGAATGTCAATTAACATCCAACTGGTTTGGAGAAAATTCAGTAAAAAAAATGAGACAGGTATATAATCAACTAACAGGCCTTTACGAAGATCAGCCCTATGAAGAATGGTATCCTCAAAATGGCCAGCATTATGGATCTCATAATGCTTTTGTATCTGTATCGGGAGCATTGAAAGAAAGTGAAGGTAAGTGGGGAGAGCTATTTCCTCTTCCTATGGAAAAAAAGGCTCTTTTTTTAGATGATAGTGAAAATCAGCGTTTTTCTCTTGAAATACCAAATATGGCGCCGGAAGAGGCATGGATTAAAGGGGAAAGAGAAGCTAACAGGCTTGAAGAAGAAGCATGTAAAGCTCTTGTAGAAAGGCTGAAAGGCGTAAATTCAAAGATAGAAAAGAAAGAGGTATCCCTGCTTTATACTCCTGTATGGATATTTAATTATAGAGTGGATAATATACCATACAGAAATATAGTCTGCTGTATTCGTGGTAAAGTAATAGGGGAAATGCCAACTAATTTTGAAAAACTCTTTGAAAAACTCAGAAATATACAAAAAGAAATGGCAAAGCTATCTACTTATTTTGTCATAATAATTATAGGAACAATATTATTACTTATAACTTTAATTGGTTCAGCTTTAGTACCATTTACAGGAATAGCTATTTATTTGTTATATCAGAAACGTAATGAAATGCAAAAAAAATTTGATAAGGAATTTGAAGCTCTTATCTCAACTAATAAATATAACCTCTGTTATTATATATTGAGAAAACGTACGGATCTAATCTCTGCTCTAAACCTTGGAACCATACCTGGTATAGATATAGTAGAAAGATGTCTTGATGAAGAAGAAGGAGGAAAAATTGACCCTGTTATAGTAAAAGAACTGGCAGCAAGATATCTCCTGGCAACAAAACCGGCCGGCAGTGAAACACCTGCAGAAAAAATAGAAAAATTTCTGGGGATGAAAAAAGATAAAACAGATCCTGTAATAGAAAAATCTAAAAAACCAGAGGCAATTCAAACCTCAAAGACAAACTGTACTTGTGGTCAGGTTATTAAAGAGGGATGGAAAATATGTCCAATTTGTGGAAACAAAATAAATTAAAACTAAAAATTAGGGATAAAAAATATTGCTTTTATAAACTTTCTGCCATATAATAAAAGAAAAAAACTAAGGGAGAGCTTATAATTGTCAGAACAGGATAAACCAAAAGACAAAAGAGAAAAAGAATTACCACGTAATTATCTAATTTTTAAATCTATACTTGAAACTTTCTGGGCAGAAGGTCATTTAACAGAAACTCAAAAAAATCTTATTAACAGAAAAAAGATAATGCTTGGTATTCCTGATGATATAGCCATTGAACTGGAAACAAAAGTTAAAAATAAATATCGTGATAAAATTACGGGAACAATCTCTAAATCAGATAAAGCGAAGAAAAGAGGTTTTGAACACAGAGAGGAAACAAAACAAAATCTGCTTTTTTATAAAATCATGTTAGAAAGTACCCTGGTAGACGGAGATTTAACAGAAGGTGAAAGGATTTATTTATCCAGAAAAAAAATAGAATTATCTATAACAGATGAAGAAGCCTTATCATTAGAAACTCAGGTCAGGGAAGAATTAAAGAAACCTTATGATAAAGTCACGGCAATAAAAGAAAATTTTTTTATCCCTATAAGTAAGGTAACACTTCAGAGAAAATCTAAACAGGAAGAATATAGTAAAAATGGCAGACAAGACTTATTATATCAGGATGAAAAAACAAAAATTATAGAAGAAAAAAAAGGGCAA
>JAKJGF010000405.1 GCA_022704525.1 Bacillota bacterium
TTTGGATTATGAAAAAAGGTTTGCAAATTATTGATTATAATTTCCTGAAGTTCATCTTCATTTGAAATTTCATTAAAAACCGGCATCATATCTTTTAATGCTTTCCATAATCTTTCAATAGGGTTAAGAGTAGGAGAATAAGGCGGAAGATACACAGGATTTCCCCAGGAAAGTTTTCCCCTCTTATGCCACGAAGCATTATCCAAAATCATTACAACCTTACGGAATTTTTTTATTAGAAACACTCTATTACTACTACGGCCATTTATTTGCACTTCTCTGATGATGTGGATGCCAATCTGGAGAGACTGAGATATTAATTTAATGAAAGTTAACTTGCATTAAAGGATATTTTTATTTTATAATGAAAGTTAGCTTGCATTAAGGAGATGATTAGATGGAAAATAGAGCTGGAAGATATGTAAAGTTATTAACAGGGCATAATGGTTTTATACCTGAGCCCTTACCCCCAAAACCTCCTGTAAAAATAGAAAAAGAAATGACGGATTTACTGAGTTTGGCTAATAATTCTTTACTCAAGCTGGATAGCCTGGGTTATGCTTTACCTGATTATGAAAACTTTATTGGAGCATATATACAGAAAGAAGCTCTTCTCAGTTCACAAATTGAAGGTACAAGAGCTACTATGGAAGATGTTTTTATATTTAATAAAATGTCATCTGGTAAAAGAAATAAAGAAATAATTCCTGTTTGCAATTATATAGAAGCGTTAAAACACGGCAAAAATAGATTAAATGAATTACCAATGTGTTTAAGACTAATAAGAGAGATGCATAAAATCTTACTCGAAGGAGCAGAGGGGAAAAATAAAAATCCGGGACATATAAGAACCGCTCCTGTCGTAATTGGAGGAACTACGGGTTATGTGCCTCCTCCCCCGGATGAGATTAATAAGCTCTTATCTGATTTTGAAAAATATCTGAATGAAGAAAATGATTATCATCCTTTGATAAAATGTGCTTTGATTCATTATCAATTTGAAGCTATACATCCCTTCCTGGATGGAAATGGAAGAATAGGAAGACTCCTGATAACACTGTACCTTCTATGGAAAAACATTATAGAGGAGCCTTTACTTTATCTCAGTTATTATTTTAAAAAATACCGGCAGGAATATTATGACAGATTATACCTGGTGAGTAGCAGGGGAGATTTTGAACAGTGGATTATGTTTTTCCTCAGAGGTATTATAGAAACATCTACTTCTGCTTTAAATACGGCAAAGGATATAATAGATTTGCGGGAGAGGCACAGAAAGTTACTGTTAAAAGGAAAGAAAATCTCCACCACTGCTTTATTATTGTTTGAAGATTTGTTTTCCACTCCTTTTGTTTCTTTAGAAGATATACAGGAAAAATATAATGTCTCCCATACGACTGCTTCCACTATCATAAAAAATTTAAAGTCTGTGGGTATAGTTAAAGAAGATCTGATTGATAGGAAAAGAAAAAATCAGTTTAAATATTTTGAATATTTGAAAATTCTTTCTGAAGGAACAGAATTGTAGGAGTGGTAGGCATGGAAAGAGTTCGAGGAGAAAGTTTAGAGTGTTTCTAGAGTAATTCTAAAAAAAATGTACCAAAGTCAAGGATAAAAATAAACTAAAACTTTTCAAGTGTTCCTGGACTATTTTAA
>JAKJGF010000213.1 GCA_022704525.1 Bacillota bacterium
ATACAGGACTGTCCCCGTCCTTTATACTGTTCAGGTGCCGCATAGCCGGGAGAACCGAGTCTGAATGTATCTGTATCTTTATCGGGATTATAGTAGCGGCATATGCCGAAATCTATAATCATTACTTTTTTCTGCGGTGTTATCATAATATTGGACGGTTTGAGATCCTTGTATATAAGTGGCATTTCGAAACTATTGTGGAGATAATTCAAAATATCTGCAATTTCTATAGCCCATTGAAGTGCTTTCTTTAAAGGTACTGGCTCTTTGCTTTTATTTATTATATCTTCAAGGGTGGAGCCCTTTACATAATCCATTGTAATATAATCATGACCGTCGTGGCTGAAAATACCGTGCATCTTCGGCAGACCTGGATGTTCAAATCTAGCCATAAATTCTGCTTCTCTGAAGAATATTTCTTTTACAACAAGTTGTTTACGATCAATCAGAGTTTCTACAAGATAAACATTACCCATGGCACCTTTGCCGATGAGTTTTTTTACTGTATATTTATTATGAAGAACTGTGCCTGCTTCAAGCATCGGAGATTTCCTCTCACGGAATGATCTATATTCTACAAAAATAACTTATCATATCATTGGATATAAGTCAATTTTGAGATTGCGTTTTTTTACGACAGGTAGTTTTATTTTTACTTGAGATTGCAGTTTGATTTCATAAATCTATTAATCAGTGAAAAGTAAGTGAAATCATGTTTTTTTCACTTTTCACTTTTCACTTTTCGCTATAACCTGTTGCATAGAGTATTTCTAAAAAATTTTGTCTTAAAGCTTCTCTACATACTCGTAACAGGTAAATAGTTACTTAATATTTTTCGGACATTACTTTTTGTACTTACTCTAATATAAATTGTTTAAGTCTTCTTTAATAAAGGTTGTAGAATTAAACTTTACTTTTCTCGCCGCTACCTGATGTCATTTTCTCATTTTTCCTGTTATAAGTAGGAAATAACACCAGAAAATAGAATAAATTGTATATAAAATTTATAAAAACGTTAAAGTTTAAGAAAAAAACATATAGAAAAGAGAAGAGAAGAATGGCCATAAGGAAGTCAGAATTATACAGTTCCCTCTGGAAAAGCTGTGACGAACTGAGGGGCGGAATGGATGCAAGCCAGTACAAAGACTATGTGCTGGTCTTGCTGTTTATAAAGTATGTTTCGGATAAATACGAAGGTAAAAAAGATTCTATAATAGAAATCCCGGAAGGAGCCAGCTTTAAAGATCTGATAAAACTCAAAGGTCAATCGGATATAGGAGACAGAATTAATAAAATAATAGGTAAACTTGCTGAGGCCAATGAGCTTAAAGGAGTTATTACTGTAGCGGATTTTAACGATCCCGATAGACTCGGTAAAGGGAAAGATATGGTTGACCGTCTGTCCAACCTGGTTTCTATATTTGAAAATCCGGCTCTGGACTTCAGCAGCAACAGAGCGGAAAATGATGATATACTTGGCGATGCCTATGAATATCTTATGAGGCATTTCGCCACTGAAAGCGGAAAGAGCAAGGGCCAGTTTTACACTCCTTCGGAAGTATCCCGAATAATAGCAAAAGTCATAGGAATAAACTGCTCTAAAAGTCAGTCCGAAACGATTTATGATCCTGCCTGCGGCTCAGGGTCACTATTGTTAAAGGCTGCCGATGAAGCCATAAGCGGAGTTACTATTTATGGTCAGGAGAATGACAATGCAACCCGTGCTCTTGCTGTTATGAATATGTGGCTCCATGGCAACCCGGCTTCTGACATAAGGCAGGGTAATACTATAGCTTCACCGCTCTTTACAGACGAAAGAACAGGGGATTTGAAGACCTTTGACTATGTAGTTGCGAATCCGCCTTTCAGTTACAAATCGTGGAGTAATGGCATTAACCCGCAACATGATGTGTATGAACGTTTTACCGGTTTTGGAATACCTCCTTCAAAAAACGGAGATTATGCTTTTTTGCTTCACATAATAAAATCTCTTAAAAGTAAAGGTAAAGGGGCCTGTATTCTTCCTCACGGCGTGTTATTCAGAGGAAATACCGAGGCGGACATAAGGACAAACATTATTAAAAGAGGCTACATTAAAGGCATAATCGGCCTCCCTGCAAACCTCTTCTATGGTACTGGTATTCCAGCCTGTATCATTGTTCTTGATAAGGAAAATGCCGGAGAGAGGAAGGGAATTTTCATGATAGACGCCTCAAAGGGTTTTATTAAAGACGGAAACAAGAATCGTCTCAGGGAACAGGATATTCATAAAATTGTAGATGTATTTAACCGTCAGATTGAAGTTCCTAAGTACAGCCGTATGATATCACTGAAAGAAATAGAGGAAAACGAATATAATCTGAATATTCCCCGGTACATTGACAGCCAGGAAAGTGAAGATATGCAGGATATAGAAGCTCATCTGCTCGGAGATATTCCCGCCCGTGATATTGATGCTCTCAAAGACTACTGGGAGGTTTATCCTGCGCTGAAAAATGACCTGTTTATTCAGAATAACCGCCCTGGATATGTTAAATTAAAAATAGAAAAAGATAAAATAAAGTCAGCTATATTCGGCCACCCTGAGTTTATTGCCTGCAGGAAAGAAATGGAGAACATCTTCAAGTTATGGGAAAAGAACACTGTTGATTATTTAAAAGAGTTAAAAAAGGGGTTAAGGCCGAAAGATGTAATAAACTGCATATCTGAAAATATCCTCAATTCTTATCAAAATCTTCATCTGGTGGATAAATACGATGTCTACCAGCATTTAATGAATTACTGGTCTGAAACCATGCAGGATGATATGTATGAATTATCTTCCGATGGCTGGACGGCAGGGAATGAAGTCCTTCGCCTTACGAAAGAAGATAAGAAAGGTAAGAAAAAAGAAGTCGAAGGTATGGCAGGTCTTTCGGGAAGACTCATACCTGTTGATTTAATTATTGAAGTTTATTTCGGCAAAGAGAAAGTACACATTGATGAAATGGAAGCAGAAAAAGAGACTCTTATAGCAAAAATGGACGAAGTTCGTGAAGAACACGGAGGAGAAGATGGGCTTCTGTCAGAGGTAATGGATGATAAAGGAAAAATCAGCAAAAAGACCATTACTGCTCACCTTAAAGAAGTGAATAAAAAGCCCTTGGAAAACAGGGAAGAAATTACATTATTAAAGGATTATTCAAAGCTGCTGAACAGAGAGGGTGAACTGAAAGAGAATATTAAATATGCATGGAAAGAACTGGAAACAAAAGTCAAAAAGAAATACCCGGCATTGTCCCTTGAAGAGATAAAAAAGACAGTCCTAGAAGAGAAATGGATGAGGAGCATAAATAAGGCTGTTCATACAGAAATAGACCGCATCAGCCAGAGACTCACAGGAAGAATAAAAGAACTTGCAGAAAGGTATGAAACTCCTTTGCCTGAGCTGGAGAAGACAGTTGAAGAGCTGGAAGAAAAAGTAAATGCCCATCTGGAAAGAATGGGGTTTGTATGGGAATAATAAAGTAAAAGGTTCTACTTTTTATACAAGTTTAGAAAATATAAAACAACCAGTGTGAGAAGATGAAATTATGGATATAGAAGAGCTTAAAGAACTGATAAAATTATCTGAATCAGAACAGATTGAGTTTAAACTTTCCACAGGTCAGAGAACTGAAGCGGCCAAGACTGTATGTGCCATGTTGAACTGTGCCGGAGGCTTTCTCTTATTTGGAATTGATGATAAGGGAAACATCAAAGGCCAGCAGGTCAGCAGTAAAACTCTTGAAATTATAGCAGGAGAAATCAGGCGGATTGAGCCACCTGCCTATCCTGATATAGAAACAGTGCCATTAAATGATAATCTTAAAGTAATAGTCTTAAGGGTTCCCGGCGGTGGGGGGCCATACACCTATGACGGAAGACCCTATATACGTAATGGTTCTTCAACTGCTGTCATGCCTCAGTATCAATATGAAAAACTCCTGCTGGAACGTATGCATGGTTCTTATAGATGGGAAAAACAGATTGCCCGTAATATATCTATTAAAGATCTGGATAGAGAAGAAATTATAAGGACAATTGATGAAGCAGTAAGAAGACAGAGGCTCACTGAACCTGGGACACGAAAGGTAAAGGATTTATTAACCGGCCTGGGATTATTGCAGGAAGATAACGTAATAAATGCAGCAGTTGTATTGTTCGGAAAAAGTAAATCTTTATTACCAGGTTATATCCAGTGTACTTTAAAACTTGCCCGTTTTCGAGGTACAGATAAAACAGAATTTATCGATAACAGGCAGATAACAGGTAATGCCTTTGAACTGTTTGAACAGGCACAGATATTCTTTAGAAACCATCTTCCAGTATCAGGAAAGATTTTACCTGATAAATTTGAAAGAGTGGATGAACCTCTTTACCCCACTGCAGCATTAAGAGAAGCCGTAGCCAATGCCATCTGCCATAGAGACTATGGCAGCGGTGCCGGTGCAATAAGTATCGCCATATATGACGACAGACTTGAAATCTCAAGCACAGGAGAACTTCATTTTGGATTAAAAACAGAAGATTTGTTCCGCCCCCATCCATCAAGACCATGGAATCCGTTTATAGCAAAGGTATTTTATCTGAGAGGCATAATTGAGACCTGGGGCAGAGGAACCATTAAGATAAAAGAATTAACAGATGAGGCCAGACTTCCTGTGCCGGAATTTGAAAATAATATGGGAGAATTCACTATAAGATTTTTCTGTGGCAAGAAATATTTAGATAAAATATCTGATCTAGTTGGCACTATGTTGGCACCATGTTGGCACCATGTTGGCACCATGTTGGAACTAAGTACGGAGGAAATTAATAAACTCCTGATTTCCTGTAATGAAGCCACAAGTATAAATGATTTAATGAATATTTTTGCATGGAAAGATAGGAGTAAATTCCGTAATAAATACATAAATCCTTTACTTGAAGAGGGACTAATCGAAATGACAGTACCGGATAAGCCAAAAAGCAGTAAGCAAAAATATAAAATTACAGAAAAGGGTAATTATTTATTGGAAGCTGGAAAAACTTTCACCAGGAATGGATAGAACATAAATCTAATGGCAAAAATAAACTATAATTGTGAAACAGGCTGTTTCACAATTAGAAAATATGAACTGACCCGTATCCTGCCGGACAATCTCAAATCTACACTACAAAGCATTGAGGAAATTGAGGAAGAATAGTAAGGAAAGGAAAATATAAACGAGAATAAGTAATATGATAAATGGGTATAATAATTAAGAGAGGTGTTTTATGGCTTTTGATAGTTCAATAAACATGAGAAACGATTTAATTTTTAAATATATATTCGGCTATGAAAAGAATGAAAGGATATTAATAGCACTGCTTAATGCTATACTTGGTCTGGAAGGTGCAGACAGGATTGTTAAATTGACCTTTCTGAATACTTTTAATTTACAGGAATACATAAAAGATAAGCTATCAACTCTTGATGTAAAAGCAGAAGATAGTACCGGCAGAAGAATAAATATTGAAATGCAGGTGGAATCTGAGCAGGCATATATAAACAGAGTAATTTATTACCATGATAAATTATATACAGGTCAGTTAAAAAAATCTGAACCTTTTGAAGAGTTAAATAAGGCTATATCTATCTCTATATTAAATTTTATTCTCTTCAAAGAAGAAAAAGAACTGCACAATATTTATCGTTATCTAAACATTAAATCAAAGAAAGAATTAAGTGATATTAAGGAATTGCACTTCATAGAACTTCCGAAGTTTAAAAAAGATAAGTCCAAAAAGAAGCAGTCAAGATTTGAAAAGTGGTTGCATGTTTTAAAGTTTGGAGAAATCTATGCAGATGATATAGATAATCTCCCGGATGAATTGAAAGAAGAGGAGGAGATAGTAATGGCGTTGCAGGAGATGGTAAGGGCATCCAATGATGAAATGGTAAGGCAGATTCTTGAGATGAGATCTAAAGCCCGTCATGAAGAGGCTTCACGGTTGTACCAGGCAAAGCAGAGAGGCAAAGAAGAAGGGCGAAAAGAAGGAATAGAAGAAGGGCGAAAAGAAGGGCGAAAAGAAGGAATAGAAAAAAGAAATATTGAGATAGCAAAAAATCTTTTAAAATTAAATTTTCCTGTAGAAGCAATATCTCAGGCTACTGGATTAACTGATGTGGAAATAGAAGGGTTGAAAAAATCCTGTTAATCCTTTAATCCCGAAAATCCCGGTTCAGACAGAAAGGGAAATACAAATGACAATAAGTAAGATACCTGATGGATATAAACAGACTGAAATTGGTGTAATACCTGAAGATTGGGAAGTAAAAAGGTTACAGGAAACAGTGAAAAAGTTTTTAAATGGTGGAACCCCGTCTACACAAAAAGTAGAGTACTGGTGTGGACACATCCCCTGGATAACAGGAGCAGATATTGTTAAACAACAAGTATCTGATATAAGGAGATTTATTACATTAGGAGCAATAAAAAATAGTTCTACTAATATTGTTGAAAAAGGGAATTTATTACTTGTTTCAAGAACTGGTGTAGGTAAACTTGCTATTGCACCCTTTGATATCGCTATTAGTCAAGATTTTACAGGAATATATTTAAAAAATGAAATATTACTTACTAAATATATTTATTATTATCTTGATTTCAATTCTTGTGAATTACAAAGTCAAAATCAAGGAACATCAATACAAGGAATTACAAGGGATAGATTATCAATAATGTTAATTCCTATACCACCTATTCCAGAACAATCCGCCATAGCCGCCGCCCTCAGTGACACAGATTCCCTCATAACCAGTCTGGAACAGCTCATAGCAAAAAAGCGAGCCATAAAGCAGGGGGCTATGGAGGAACTTCTGACGGGTAAAAGACGTCTGCCGGGGTTTTGTGGGGAATGGGAAGTGAAAAAGCTAGGTGAGGTTTCTTTTGTTACAAAACTTGCAGGATTTGAATATACAATGTATTTTGATTATTCCAAGTCTGGTGATGTAGTTGCTATTAGGGCATTAAATATTAAAAATGGAAAATTAAAACTTAATGATATTCATACTATACCAAAAGAAACCTCTAATTTACTTAAACGCTCAAAATTATTTAAAGGTGATTTGGTATTGTCTTATGTCGGAACTTTGGGACAAGTCGCTGTTATTCCAGAAGATGATAAATATCATCTTGCACCGAATGTGGCGAAAGTATCAGTAAATAGAAATAAAGTAGACTCTTTTTATTTGAATCAATTTTTGAATAGTGAAAGAGGCCAGTGTGAAATTTTAAAATTAGCTGCTTCTACTACACAAGCTGCACTAAGTATGCAAAATTTACGTGAAGTCTTAATTTTACTTCCAAATACAAAAGCCGAACAAACCGCCATCGCCCAAATCCTCTCCGATATGGACACAGAAATAGAAGCTCTGGAACAAAAACTGGAAAAATACAAAAAAATAAAACAGGGCATGATGGAGGAACTTCTAACAGGAAGGACGCGGCTTATATGAATAAAGGACTGCCGGCAGAAAGGATAACTCAAAACCGTATAATAAGTCTCTTCAAGAAAACCCTCAAATACAATTATCTGGGCAACTGGGAACACAGAGAAAACAGTAATATCGAAGAAGATCTCTTAAAAAACTATTTAAAAAAATCCGGATACAGTGAAATCCTGATAAACAAAACCCTTTATGAACTTAATAAAACTGCCGGCCATCAGGGAAAAAGTATTTATGATATAAACAGAGAAGTATATTCTATGTTACGGTACGGCGTAAAAGTAAAGGAAGATATTGGAGAAAATACTCAGACTGTCTGGCTCATTAACTGGAAAGAACCTTTAAAGAATGACTTCTCTGTAGCAGAAGAGGTGACAGTTAAAGGCGTTCATAATAAAAGACCCGATATTGTTATCTACGTAAACGGCATAGCCCTTGCCGTGTTAGAACTTAAAAGAAGCACCGTATCTGTCCTGGAAGGCATCAGACAGAACCTGGACAACCAGAAACATATTTTCATAAAAAATTTTTTCTCTACAATTCAATTCATAACAGCGGGAAATGACACAGAAGGTTTACGGTACGGAACAATAGAAACTCCTGAAAAATATTATCTCTCCTGGAAGGAAGTCTCTGAAGAATCAAAAGATTCTTATCTCCTTGAAATCACACGCCCCATAAGAGAAATAGCTGACAGGA
>JAKJGF010000021.1 GCA_022704525.1 Bacillota bacterium
CTTAATTGAAGAACCTTCTGAAGAACCTTTAGAAGAAGAACTCTTAATTGAAGAACCTCCTGAAGAACCTTTAGAAGAAGAACTCTTAATTGAAGAACCTTCTGAAGAACCTTTAGAAGAAGAACTCTTAATTGAAGAACCTCCTGAAGAACCTTTAGAAGAAGAACTCTTAATTGAAGAACCTTCTGAAGAACCTTTAGAAGAAGAAACAGGCCAGTTAGAAACAAAGAAAACAGAAGATCTCTCAGAGGTAGAAAAACTTTTAGAGATAGTTAAAAGCAGTTCTCCCTGTAAAGATAGAGAAAAAGCAATGTTATCACTCTCTCTCTTATCGGATAAAAGAATTGCACCGGTACTGTCTAAATTACTTCTAGAAGATCCTCTTCCGGAAATAAGAATACTTGCAACGGAATCTCTGGTAACATTAAATGATAAAACAGTAATAGATGATATTATGCGTTCCATAAAGGAAGAAAAAAATGTTGAAGTTCGTAAGAAATCTGCCTGGGCTTACAGTAAATTAAAATACAACAAATAAAGCAGGTGCAATAATTAATGGATATAAACAATATAAGAAAAATAAGATTTGAATTCAGAAAATTAACAATTTACTATAAACCTCCAAAAGAATCAGAAGAGTTTCAAATTAATTATAGCGACATCCCTGATTTACATAAAGAAATAATTAATTTTATAACTTCCTTTGTTAATAAATACTCTCTTTACTTTGGGAGCTATTGTTCTCAATGTGGAAATTGTTGTAAACAAGAGAATATACTTATCACAGGAGGAGATTTATTTTCTATTGCCAGACATCTGGGTATTACAGAAAAAGAATTCTATGATAAATATCTTACCACTGCCAAAAGTTGGTCCAGATATGATGGATTTATTAAACTTATTGATGGAAAATGTCCTTTTCTGATAGAAAAACCTACTGATAGATATAATTGTTCAATCTATGAATATCGCCCTCAAAGCTGTCGTTTATACAGAGCTACATCCAGTCTCTGTTATAAGAAACAGGAAGACCTTATAGAACAGATTTCATATCTGGATATAGAAGATGATAAAATCTCCTTAAAATTCCATTCAGGTGAATTTTATAACCATCTTCCAGTAGAAGAAATCAAAGAAGAGTATTTGAACATACTCAATATTTTGTCAGAATTGAAACAGGATGAGGCCAATAAAACAAAAACTATACTGGGAAAAGTAAGAGACATTCTGAATGAAGTTAAAACAGGTGAGTATCCCCTGGAAAATTTCAAAAAAAATATTAATAAATTGAGAGAAATACTTTCTACTATATCAGATCAGAGAGTAATCTATACCAGAGAAATAGATGAACTATGGACTATAATCTCAAAACTGGAAATGGATGACATAAATAATATTTCCCAGGATGATATTACTGTTAGTAAAGAAAATACTCCTGAAAATTTATTTTCTATAGATAAATTTTACCTTAAAGAAATTATGTTTTGCCCTTTAACAATGACTTTAATCTATAAAGTAAATAATCAGGAGTATAACTATATTATAAAATATTCTGAAGATAGAACTATACTAAAAAATATTACATCTTTTATGAAAGATATCTGTCTCTTTATAAAAGAAAAACATCCCCGTGTGTTGGATAATCATACTAAAAAATGTTATATATGCGGTCTATGTTGCAGAATATTCTTTGTGGAAATAGAACCATCTGATATAAGGAGACTGGCAGATAACTTTAACATGACAGAGGAAGAATTCAGAAAAGAATATATAGAACCACCAAAATATAGCTGGAATCCTGGAAGTGGTCTAATAAAGAAAAATCTGGATAAAAATAATCAAAAAAAATGTGTATTCCTTGAAAAAGGAGATCTTGACCTCTATTACTGTTCTGTTCATGCCTTTAAACCCAATTTGTGCAGAGAATATATCCCAGGAAAGCCTCAATGTTACAGGAGCATTACAGATGATCTCTATTACAGACTACTGTCTAATATACAGAATATCTATCTTGACAGTAAAACTATAAGAATAGATACACCTTATACCTATTCAAAACTACAAAAACCTCTTACAATAAATCGAGGAGAATATAAAGAATTAAACAATTCTATAGAAAAGCTATTAAAATCTTTGAAAAACTTTCTCCTTAAAAAATATTTTTCTGAAACAAAAAAAGACAGAAAAAAAGACGGTAAGTTATGAAAAAATAGGTAATATTTTTAGTCATACTTCATACAAATTTATTCATAAATTCAAATCATAAAAAGAAAAGATAGAAAATAATGTTCTGTCCTGAATGTTATAGTGAAATATCTAATAATACAGGTATATGTGAGAATTGCGGTTGTCCTGTGAAAAATTCTATTCAAAAAGAGAAAAAAATCCTGAAAGAAAGGTACGAGATAATTTCACCTTTAGCTTCAGGTGGTATGAGTGAAATCTTCATAGGTTATGATCTGCATTTAAAAAGGTTATGTGTAATTAAGGGTCATTATAAAAAAGGACTCGATACTTTACCATCTGAAATAAGAGAAAGAATATTAAAACCTTTTGAACAGGAAGCAGAAATGCTGGCTAATTTGCGCCATTCGAATCTTCCCTGTGTAACAGATTACTTTATAGAAAAAAATACCTGTTATATTATAATGGATTATATAGAAGGTAAAGACCTTGAAGTAATCCTTGAAGAGAGTGAAGATGACGGATTACCTGAAAAACAGGTAATAGAATGGTCAATACAGATTTGTAGAATTTTAGAATATTTGCATAATCAAAAATTCCCTATTATTCATGGTGATATAAAACCGGCCAATATTATAG
Organism: Bacillota bacterium; assembly: GCA_022704525.1. Lineage (GTDB taxonomy): Bacteria > Vulcanimicrobiota > SpSt-956 > SpSt-956 > JAKJGF01 > JAKJGF01. Next base: position 2,824 of record JAKJGF010000021.1, read on the forward strand.
TAAGACAATCTGACGGATGGTTAATGCTTGTAGATTTTGGAAGCGCTTCTTTTACCACGTTGAAACCTGATAAAGAAGAAAAATATGGAACTCAGGGTTATGCTGCACCTGAACAGTATATGGGTGTTCAGGAAATAAGAAGTGATATATACTCACTGGGATGTACTATGTATGAACTTCTCACAGGAGAGCTTGCAGAAGAACATTTTAAGTTTATTTCCCCTGGTGAAATAATTCCGGATCTTACTTCTGATATTGACCGTATAGTAATGAAATGTCTGGAATTTAATATAGAAGATAGATTTAATAATGCCACTGTTCTGAAAGAAAACCTCCTGGCAGCTTACAGTAAAAATTTCGGGAGAAAAGATCATAATAGAAAAATTATTTCGAAAGTAAAAACTAAAAAAATATCAGGAAAAGAGGACAATATAACTCAAACTATAAAGGTTCTAATAGCAGATGACGATATCGACATGTGTAATAATTATAAAGAAACTATAGAACATTTACAGGGAATTGAAGTTATCGGTATTGCTCATAATGGTAAAGAAGCAGTAGATATAGTACTAAGACAAAACAAACCCGATGTAATATTAATGGATTTACATATACCCGTAATGAATGGAATAAAAACTACACAAAAAATTCTCTCTCTCTTACCTTCAGCCAAAATTATAATAGTAAGTGACTATGTTGATGAACATGAACTCTGGGATTGCTTTAATAATGGAGCTTCAGGTTATATATTAAAAAGTGATACTTCCTGGGATGAAATAGAAAAAACTATAAAAAAAGCTTTTCAGGGCGGCTTCCCTGTATCTTCACAGGTAAATCTTTTAGTAATAAAAAAATTAATCGCTCAAAAAAATCTTATATATTCCTTAAAAGAGGAAGAAACAAAAAAGTGTCTTTACTGTGACAGATTGAACAGGAGTGAAGCAAAGTATTGTAATGAGTGTGGAAAAAATATTTTTGCCTTACCTGCTGAAGAAGAAAATTATAAGGAAGACATACTGGAAGAAATTATTTACTTTAATAAAGAAAAAGAAATAGATGGAGATGATTTACTGAAAGAAATAGTTTTAGAAGATAATGAAGCAATTATTTTACCAGAAAAACCTGTTATTCCAGAAAAAGAAAAAATTTCCTTCTGGGACTCACCTCCACCTGTAAGAATGAAGGAATTAAAACAGGAACAAAAAACCCCGGATAGAAAGTTTACACTCAAAAAAAGCCAATCTGATAAAGCATATTGTATAAAAATGCCCCAAAAATATTTAAAGAAGAAAGACCTTTAAATTATTATTAGCTATCAGCTTTCAGCCCTCAACTTTCAGCTTTTTTCCTTAAACTGATTGCTGATTGCTTTAAACGGTTTATTTTTACTGAAGCTAATAATTTAACAATAATGAAAATTCCTATGCATATAAATTAGAAAAAAGCTTCTTTTCTATCTATAGCTTTTTATTTTGCAATCCACTCTCTATGGAATGTTCCTTCTCTGTCAATTCTCTCAAAGGTATGGGCACCGAAGTAATCTCTCTGGGCCTGAAGCAGGTTGGCAGGAAGTCTTTCAGCTCTATAGCAATCATAATACTGAAGTGATGATGCCGTAGCAGGACATGGAATTCCCATTAAAATTCCTTCTGAGACTATAAAACGCCAGTTATCCTGTTTATCATTTAATATTTTATTAAAATTATCATCCCTATAGAGATTTGAAAGATCAGGATTTTTAAGGTACGCCTGCCTTATTGGTTCTAAAAGGCCTGCCCTTATTATACAACCACCTTTCCATATCTGAGCTATTTCGTTAAGTTTAAGGTTGTAATTATAGCTCTTTGAAGCAGAGTGAAGAAGAGCCATTCCCTGGGCATAGGAAGTTATTTTAGAACAGAGAAGGCTATCATATACTGCCTCTATAATATGACTTCTATCACCTTTGAACTCTCTAGCAGGGCCTTTTAAAATCTTTGAAGCTTCAACTCTTTCTTTTTTAAAGGAAGACATATTTCTTACAAAAACAGCTGTATCAATGACTGAAACAGGCATACCAAGATCAAGAGCTGCCTGGGAAGTCCATTTACCTGTCCCTTTCTGTTCCGCTTTATCAAGAATAACATCCACCATGGGTTTTCCTGTTTCTTCATCTATAGCCGCAAGGACATCTACAGTAATATCTATAAGGTAAGAATTTAAATCACTGTCTTTCCATTTAAGGAAAATTTCCCTTATTTCTTCCACTGACATTCTCAATCCCTTTTTTAAGAAATCATAAGCCTCTGCAATAAGCTCCATATCAGCATATTCTATTCCATTATGAACCATTTTGACAAAATGTCCAGAATCTTCAGAACCAATATAATTACAGCATGGAATATTATCAACCTGAGCTGCTATTTTAAAAAATATATCTTTTACCTCTTCATAGGCCTTCTCCTGCCCACCCGGCATTATACATGGGCCCTTCAGAGCGCCCTCTTCCCCGCCGCTCACACCTGTACCCAGGAAAAGAATTCCCTTACCGGTTAATTCTTTATATCTCCTTTTAGTATCGGTAAAATGAGAATTTCCTCCGTCTATAATAATGTCTCCTGGTTCCAGATATTTTAAAAGTTCTTCCATATTATCATCCACAGGTTTTCCGGCTTTTACCATTATCATAACTTTTCTGGGTCTCTTCAGCATATTTACAAGTTCCTGAATTGACCAAGAAGGTTTTATTTTCTTACCTTCTGCCCTGTGTTTCATAAATTCCTCTGTCTTTGAAGCAGTTCTGTTATAAACACCTACAGAATAACCATTTCTTTCCATATTTAAAACCAGGTTCTGTCCCATTACCGCAAGACCTATTAAACCTATATCCATTTATCTCACCTCTACAAAAAATCTTGAAAGATATGCAAGTTTAAGTTGCTGTTATGGGAGTCGAACCCGACAGAGTTAAACTCTGTTAATCAGAAAGCCCTGAAAATTTCGTATGTAAGCAACATATATCATAGCATATCTTTCAAAAAAATTATAACATAGCAAATATATTAACTTATTAAGAAGACTCTTTTAGCTGAAGCTTTATTCAACTCTGTTCTTTTTGCATGGTTTCCTGAGTGAATTGTTTATTGTTCAAAGCTTCATAATGTCCGGGTTTTATAGATAGGACTCTATCAAAACATTCCAGTGCATCTTCATATTCTTTAAGCCAGTGAAGTGATTTTCCCTTCTCTATCAAAGCATGTAGGGGCTCTTCTGGTTCCATCTCTATAACCTTGTCATAACACTTAATTGCTTCTCTATATTCTTTCTGGTTAAATAAAGCCAGTCCTTTATTATACCAGGCACTGGTAAATTCCATATCCAATTCCAGAGCTTTATTATAACAATCTACAGACTCTTTATATTTTTCCTGGTTATATAGAGTCAATCCTTTATTATACCAGCCCTGGATAAACTTTTCATCAATACTGAGAGCCTTATCAAAATTTTCTATAGATTCTTCATATTTTCCCTGTTTACATAAAATTAGTCCTTTATTATTCAAAGCTTCTATAAAGGATCCATTAATTTCAATTACCTTATTAAAACACTTCAGAGCTTCTTCATATTTACCTGTTCCTCCTGCAGATAAACCTTTGTTATACCACGCTTCAAGGAGATTACAATTAATTTCAATGGCCTTATCATAACAACATATTTCTTCTTTATAATTTCCTATTTCTCCATAAACAAGTCCCCTGTTATACCATGCTTCTGCAAAGAGGGGATCCATTTCTAATACCCTATTATAACATTCAAGAGATTTTTCATATTCACCATGGATAAATAAAATTTTACCCATTTCATAACTTTCTGTTAAAGAATAACCATTAAATTCCATAACTTACTCCTGAAAATAAAAGAGGGGCAAAGAATTGTCCCTCTTTTCTCAGTCAGTCATCTATCAGGCATTCCGTCGCACCTGGGCTACCTCATAATGACGATTGGTAAGACCGCTTTTTCCGTTACCCGGTCTATAGAGCATACCGGTTTTAGAATCAACATAAAATCTGTTATTGCTATTAAACTTTCCACTTCCAAGTTTGATATCTTTAGCCCCCGGATCGTGGAAGGTATAAAAAGTTCTGCCCTGTTCATCTTTTCCTTTTCCTGTAATCAGGACGAAGTGATCTGTGGTCTTATCGGCATTATAAGTTGTCCCACCTTTATGACTTACACCAACTATGACAGGTTTATTTTTCGCAATCTGTGTATCTATATATTCCCTGGCCTTATTAGCTACTTCTGTATTAATATTTCTTAATCTGCCTGTAGCCTCATTTTCACTCCTGGTAATCTGGAAAGCCTGATCCGGTCCGAGTGGACTGGCGCCTGCTGCTCTGGCCATGGCATAAGAACCTCTATAACAGGCCATAGAACCTGCTCTCTCCACATGTCGTCCATCAAACTGACTGTACCAGGGTACATTAAGAAATTTACCCTCTCCGGGAAGTGTGGCAGGCGTTAAATCTGTCGGTGTTACACCACCAAAAGCCCCCCCTCCATCAACTCCCGCATAGGCTCCTGCTTTAGCTCCTCCTCCGTTAGATCCACCAGCATAAGCTCCTGCATAGGCTCCTCCTCCATTAGCTCCAGCATAAGCTCCTGCCATTGGACTATAACTGCCTCCCATAGGCATACCACATACTCCCGGCATACCATAGCCAGGACAACCAAGGTAATTTCCAAGACAGTTACCTATCATTGGACTATATCCACCTGGGAATCCCATCATACCGGGCATACCCATCATACCGGGCATACCCATCATACCGGGCATACCCATCATACCGGGCATACCCATCATACCGGGCATACCCATCATCTGACACTGACCGCCCATTATATTCATCATCATATTCATTAACACAGTCATCATCTGTAAGGGATTCTGGGGAACCATCATAGGCCCTCCCTGAAAACCTGACATACCCTGGCCATAAAAGCTGTTAATATTATTCTGACCATTAAAACCTATTCCCATATTTTATCGCCTCTTTTCATTAATGATGTTATGTATACTTAATATAATTATCACGTTAATTTTAAAAAAGTAAAGAGGACTAACAAAAATAATATCTATAATTATCGATTCAAAATTACCGTTAAAAAATATTAACTTCTGGAATAAAATATAGCAGGAAAACTTTCAATATGATATACTACTGAATGTAAAAATTGATAATTTTTCGAGGTGTCTATTTTTATGAAAAAAATATTTATCATATCTTTCATATTATTAATTATTACCTCCGGTTGTAATCAAAATGCATCTACTCCAGAATCTATAAAAATAGGTGCGGTTTACCCCCAGACAGGTGAAGATAAAATCTATGGTCTACTGGAAGGAAATGCCTATATACTGGCAGCAGAGGAGATAAATAAGAAAGGTGGCATAAATGGAAAACAGATAGAATTAATAAATAAAGATGATTTTTCCAGTCCTGAAATTGCCGGAGAAGTAACAAAGGAATTGATTGAAAAAGAACAGGTTATAGCTGTAGTGGGAAGTTTTGCAAGTTCCTCAACACTGAAAATGGCAGAAATTTGCAAAGATCTTAAAACTCCTCTCATATGTTCATCAGGAGCAGCGGATGAGATAACAGGTAAAGGAAATGAATGGGTATTTCGTGCCTGTGCACCCTCAAGATATTATTCAATCACTGTTATAGATTACCTATTAAAGAAATATCCACCAAAAACAATAGCTATCCTTTACGAAGGTGGTTTCTTTGGAACTACAGCCTGTGCATATCTAAAAAAATACAGTGCAGAGAAAAAAATTAATTTAATAATAGAGGAAAAATATACAAAAGGTATGCTTAATTTCAAACCTATACTCGAGAAAATCAAAGAAAAAAACCCTGATCTACTGTATATTATTGCTTATAAGGGCGATTCTTCTCTTCTTATGAAACAGGCCAGGGAATTAAAGGTAAATCCGAAGATATTTGTAGGTGCAGGCATAGGTTTTACTGATCCGGAGTTTATTCCTTCTGCCGGTAAAGATGCAGAATATATTCTTATTGTAAACCAGTGGAATAAAAATGCTAACTTACCGGGAAGCGAGGAATTTGTATCAAAATATAAAGAAAAATTTAACTATGAACCTGACTATCACGCTGCATTTGCCTATGCAGCTTTTACAGTTCTCTCCGATTCCATAAAGAGAGCAGCAGGTGAAAATAGAGAAAGCCTTAAAAAATCACTGAAAGAAACCGATATGGATACTGTTATAGGAAGAGTTCGTTTTGAAGATTATGATGGTTTTACAAATCAGAATAAACATAAAACCATAGTTATGCAAATCCAGAAGGGCGAATTCATTCCTGTCTATCCTTCTGAAATCAGTAAAGGTAAAGCCCTTCTTCCTGTCCCATTATGGTCTGAAAGATAAAGGCCAAATCTATGTCTTTATTCTGTAGTAAATGTGGAAAGGAAAAGGATAGCCATATAAGGCTTTTAGATTGAGATAAAATATGAAAAGCGTTATAAGAGATTATTTTAAAGCAGAAAGATATCTGAATTCTCTCCTGAACCTGTCTATAGTAAAAAAAGTTCCTTTCGGTAAAAGACCTTCTAATATAGGAGATAAAACCTATCTTGAGTATTTCCGGGAGGAAGGAGTCCCGGAAAAAGATGTTCGCAAGGGAATGGGGCTGAAAAGAATGAAAGCCCTTATGGATAGACTCGGACATCCTTACATTGGGCAGAAAGTTCTTCAAATTGCAGGCACCAGCGGTAAAGGTTCTGTTTCCCTTATTGCTTATGAAATACTCAAAAGAATGTTTCTCAGTGTTGCCTTATATACTTCTCCCCATCTTACCCTTGTTATGGAAAGAATAAAAAGAGGAGATCTTTTTATATCTCCCGAAAACTTCGTAAAATATCTGAATCTGGTTAAAAAAGCTACTGATGATATGTATGAAAATGATATATACGGCCCCCCTTCCTATCATGAAACCATTTTTTCTACTGCTCTTTTATATTTCAAAGATGAAATACCTGATCTTACTATAATAGAAACAGGACTGGGCTGGAAAAATGATTATACAAAAATACTTCCTTCTTCTCTTGTGTCTGTTATTACAAATATATCTTTCGATCATATGGATTATCTTGGCAATACCCTTGAAAGTATTGCTTCTAACAAAGCCGATATAATAAGTGAAAACAGTATGTGTATAACCGGTTGTAATGAACCTTCTCTTCTTGCAATTATAAAAGAAAAAGCCATGAGGAAAAACTCTCAATTAATGGTTATAGAGAGAGATTTTGAAGTTAATTTGAGAGAGGAAAATATTTTTGATTATAAAAGCAGATATGGTGAATATAGAGAATTAAAGCTGCCACTTACAGGTAAACATCAGATGATAAATGCTTCCATAGCAATAAAGGCAGCAGAAGAAGTATTGCAATTGAAAGGTTTAAATCTAAATGAAAATACCCTGAGATGTGCTTTAAAAGAAGTGCGAATACCTGGCAGACTGGAAGTTATATCTCAAAATCCCACAATTATAATAGATGGCGCTCATAACTCTGCTAAAATGGAAGTCCTTTATCGTGCCCTTACGACAAATTTTACCTTTCATAAACTCATAATAATACTGGGAGTAATTGAGGGAAAAGATATAAAGGTTATGCTTGAAAAGATCTCAATACTTGCAACCCTTATAATAGCAACCCTTCCGAGAGTAGCAGGGAGAGTTTCTGTAAGCCCCCGACAGCTTGTATCTATAGTAAAAAAATGCGGCGGAAAAGCCATAATTAAATTGGACCCCTTTGATGCTCTTTCTTATGCCCTGTCCATAGCAGGAGAAAAAGACCTTATATGTATAACTGGTTCTCTTTATCTGGCAGGAGAGTTAAGGACTGAGTGGGTATCTAAGGAGGATATAATCAGCAGGAGAAGCAATACTTAAATGAAATATTTATATCTACTGCTCTTTAAAATTAAATGTTATATTAAAAGTAAAATTTTTACTATCTCTTCTCAGTTCCTGCATTTTTTTTAATATTTCTTTTCCTTCCTCTGTCTGAGAGTTTATATCTATTTTTATTTCCAGAGTACAGGAAGAAGAAGGTTGTTCAGTGGATATTAAATTCTCAAGTTTAGCTGTCATAGCAGAAAGACCCGGTTTATTCAAAGAAATATCTTCGGGAATTAGCAAACTGGTAATATCAGGAGCTATAACTTCTTCTTTTCTGAAGAGTGATTTTTTTTCCTTTTTACTTTTTCTTTCCGGAAGTTTATCAAAGGGTGAATCGGTTTTAACAACAATAGTATCCATATCATCAAGACTTTCTGCCATGTTATGCACTGGCACTTCTTCTCCCATAATTCTTCTTACAGCTTTTTTCATCTGAGCCTTTGTATGTTCATCCGATTCCAGTTTAATTGCGTCTTCCAGCGCTCTAATAGAGGATTCTCTTTTCAAACTTCCAAGAGCTGATGATGCTGCTCCTCTAACAAATTTGCTTGAATCCAGAAGAAGTCTTTCCAGGGGTTCTTCTGCTTCAGGTGACTTATGAACCAGGAGTGACCAGCAGGCTCTGACCCTTATTTCCTCACGGTTATCATTTAAGGCTGAAATACAATCAGATACTCTCTCAAAATTATAATTCTTACCACTTTTCTTCCTGAATATTAAAATTATTATTAAAGGAACAATAATTATAAAGACTATTAAAATAATAAATAAATACATTGGTATACCCGGCTGAGATATTTCAGATATTAATTCTTTCATATAATTCCTTTCTTTGACTTTTTGTTAACAAAATTTTAACAAATTCATTCTCAAATAGCAAGAAAAATATGTTATAATTCAGATAGTATTATAGGGTATATGTAACCTCTTTGAAATAAAGAATGTTTTAGAATATAAATATGCAAGTTTAATTGATTAGGAGGAAACTAGATGAAGAGTATACAAAAATTCACTCCTAAAACGAATGAATTTTTAACAGCTTTGAGAAATCTCAATCAGGATAATTACAAAGCTTCCCCAAAACTGGAAAGAAGTCCTTCTGATAGAGGATTAACACAGGATAAAGTTGATCTCAGTTCCTCTACAAAACTTTCTGAAAGCGAGTCTTTTATTTATAAAGCTACGCCTCAGATGGAAAGAAGTCCTTCTGATAGAGGAATAGTAAAAGGTGAACTTTCCAGTCAGAATTCGGAAAAAGAATATGTAAGTGTAGTAATATCTTCCGGTGATCCCAAAAAGAGAAGTGCTCTTTTAAGTGCTAATACCGCCGGATCCCAGGAAGATAAGGGAATACCGAAAAATCTTAAAATAGACAGAACCCTGTCAAGCGGTGATATTGTAGCAAGGGTAGATAAAAAACTCATTGGTCATCTTGAAGGTGCTGGTTTTAAAGTCACCAATGATGAGCAACAGTTTGTCTTACCCATTATGCCAGGTGATAGTTCTACTAAAAGCAGGGTAAGGAAGGAACAACCTGCTTTTACCAGTGTTATGAAGCTCGATGTAGTAAATGCATCTACCAGACTTGATGAATTAAAAACTACTGGCAAAGGTATTTCCATTGCTATTCTGGATACAGGTGTTGCACCTCATCCTGATATAGAGAATAAGATTGTAGCTTTTAAAGATTTTGTTAATGATAAAGAAGCTCCTTATGATGACAATGGACATGGAACTCATGTAGCAGGTGATGCTGCAGGTACAGGAGTCTCCTCCGGAGGAAAATATAAAGGTACTGCACCTGATGCAAGTATTGTTGGTGTAAAAGTATTAAACAACGATGGAGGAGCAAAAGTATCAGATATAATTGAGGGTATAGACTGGGTAATTCAGAACAGGGATAAATATAATATAAGAATTATAAATATGTCTATAGGGGTACCTTCTGCAGGCTTTCAGTTTGATCCTATTGATAAGGCAGTAGAAAGAGCTGTCAATGCGGGAATAGTTGTTGTAGCAGCAGCAGGTAATGAAGGACCCAAGATGGGTACTATTGGTGGAGCGCCCGGTAACAGTCCTCTGGCTTTAACTGTTGGAGCTATAGATGATAAGAATACCATAGATAAAAGTGATGATGAAATAGCTCCGTTTTCAAGCCGTGGCCCCACTATGGATGGTATTACCAAGCCGGATTTAGTTGCACCTGGCACCAATATAATATCTCTTAATATTAAAGATAGTCAGATTGATAAAATAGCTAAAGCTGTTAAATATTTGAAGGATTTACCTGATGAAAAACTCAAGGAACTACCTAAAGAGCTATTTGAAGGACTGGGATTGAATCCTTCCATAGTGAATAAATCTCCCAGAGAAATAAGAAAATATATTGAGAAGAATCTTCCCAATATAAATTATGTAAATGAATATTATGTTGGAATGCCGGGAACTTCTATGGCAGCACCTATAACAGCAGGTATAGTAGCTAATCTCCTGGAAGTCAATCCACAGCTATCCCCCGGGCAGGTAAAAGATATACTTACTAAAACAGCTGATGATATGGGACTAAAGAAACACGCCCAGGGAGCTGGAAGTATCGATCCCCCTGAAGCTGTACAGTTAGCATCAGATACCCAGGGAGAATTACCTGAAATTTTTGCCAGAGCTCAGAGTTTAATGGCCACTACTAAAGGTGATATAGGATTTCTTATGAGCGGTTCAGCAGGAGGAGCTTCTGTAAAGGCCTGAATAAAAATACAACAGGCAAATGGTTGTCTGTTGTATTTTTAATACTCTATAAATCCCTCATAACTGGGATTTTCGTCATCTTCTTCTTCCTCTTCCACACCTAACCTGCTTTTAAGATAAGGACTGAAGTCAGGATAATTAGAATCATCAAATTCACCCGGTTCATAGGCTTCCTCTTTTTCACCGGGTTTATTTAGTTTAAGAAAAACTATGACACAGACTATTAAAAGAATTATAGCTATAATATAACCCATAACTTAATTTTAACGTTCTTTCCACCAGTTTTTAAGTTTATCTCTGCTTAATAAAAGATAATCCCTGTCAGGAGAAAATATTTCCAGTGTTATTGTTCTGTCATAGCCAGATTTCTTTATGGTTTTAATTATGTTCTTCCAGTCTATATTACCGCAACCAAGAGGAAGATGATCATCCTGAAATCCTTTATTATCAGAAAAATGAAGATGAAGTATTTTCTCTCCAAATCTATAAAAAAATGCCTCTGTCAGATTTTTCTCCTGATTTATATTACAGTGGCCCACATCTAAATGCATCTTTACCCCGGGGAGTTCACTGAAGATTCTTTCAAAAACATCAGGATTATGAAAAGGATTTATAAAATTTTCCACCATAAGGGTAATACCTTTAGATTTGCAGTACCTATTAACTTCTTTAAAGAATTCTATATTTTCTCTTATTTTATCTTCATCTGAAAAAAAAGGCCCCAGGTAAAAAGGATGAATATTCATTAAATCTACTTCAAGTTCATTAAATATATTAATATATTTTTTAAATTCTTCCCCACAGGCTTTTCTAATTGATTCAATCGGGAAAATGGAAGGTAAGAATGGATTTGTATGTCCAATAGCTCCCAGGTTATACTTCTTCAAAGCTCTTTTAGTCTTTCTTATATCGATTTCATAAGCTCCGGGAGGTTCTATGCTTAAATCTATAAAATCAAAGCCATACTCACCGGCCCATATGATTTCATCTATTAACTTATTTCCGGGATTATTTATTATACCAATTTTCATAAATTACCAGCGTTACTATTAATATATAGTTATTCTCTTCTACAATGATCTTCTGTTGTATTTGAAGTTCCAGGAAAGTTCTACAAAAGTCTTCGTGTTTCTTGCAGAACTCTTCGTGTTCTTTTTTATTCTGTTCATTAGCTTTCTTTAATTTTTCAGTGGACTGACACAGGGCTATATAGTTAGCAGACATAATTGATATCAGACGTTTGAGATCCACCTGTCCTCCCTGTAATTCTTCTATTACCTTTTCATAATCCATAGAAAACACCTAATCAATATTATACAATTCCGGTATATCTTTTGCAATCAGATTTTATCTTCTTCATGAATGTTTCAGTCTTTAAGGGATTTATCAAACACCATCTTATTTTACTCCTTCAAGAAATACCGGCGTCACATCAATAGTCACAGAATTTGCCGGGATGACTTCTGTTTTAACATCCTTATCCGTTTTATCTTTTTCAGTAATTATATGAGTAACCTTCATATTATGGAAATAAACAGATAGATCAATAGTTTTCTTTTTTTCCTCTTTTTTATATCACAATAGGAGAGTTTTTATTCACGATTGAACCATGCCAATCTTTTTCAATCAATAAAGGAAAGAAAATGATATAAAAGAAATATAATAATAAATGTAAAAAGGAAAGGCAGTAAAAATAAAAATGATTAACATAAGTAAATTATTCTGTTTTCAGGAAACCAGTGGTGACAGAATAAGATATGGTAAAAGAGTCCATTCTTCATCTTCCACGGTAAGTGAAGATGTACCGGAAAGTGCTTCCTGCAGGCGTCCTGTTACTGTATGGAATATTACAAGAACCTGTAATCTTAAGTGTATTCACTGTTATACAGATTCTCATAATAAAATCTATGAAGGTGAACTTACTACAAAAGAAGGTAAAATATTATTAAAAGATCTGGTTGATTTTAAAATCCCTGCCATCCTCTTTTCTGGCGGTGAACCACTCATAAGGAAAGATATCTTTGACCTTGTAAATTATGCAAACTCTCTTGGCCTCAGATGTACTCTTTCTACAAATGGCACCCTTATTACAGAAGAAATAGCAGAAAAGATAAAAAAATCAGGTTTTACATATGTAGGAATAAGCCTTGACGGTATAGGAGAGATAAATGACAGATTTCGAGGGCAGGAAGGAGTCTTTCAAAAAGCAGTTAAGGCCTTCAGGAATTGCCGGCAGGCAGGGCAGAAAGTAGGTCTTCGTCTTACTCTCACAAAACATAACTACAGAGATTTACATGGAATTTTTGATTTTATAGAAAAAGAAGGAATAGAACGGGCATGTTTTTATCATCTGGCCTATTCAGGAAGAGGAAGACAGATTTCCGGCGATGACCTTTCTCCTGCAGAAACCAGAGATGCCCTTGATATAATAATTGAAAGAACAGAGGATTTTCATAAAAGGGGTTTAAAGAAGGATATTCTTACAGTAGCAAACCATGCAGACGGAATATATGTATATCTGAAACTTCTAAAAAAGGGGGAGGAAGAAAAGGCTGAGGAAGCCAGAAAATTACTTTTCTGGAATAAAGGTGGTATGTACAGTTCAGGTGTAGGAATTGCCTGTATAGATTTCCAGGGAGAAGTTCATCCTGATCAATTCTGGATGCATTACAGCTTTGGAAATATAAGAGAAAGACCCTTCAGCCAGATATGGATGGATACAACAAATCCTCTTATGGCAGGGCTTAAAGACAGGAAGAAATTGATAAAAGGACGATGTGCTCTATGTAAATGGATAGATCTATGTGGTGCCTCTATGAGAGTGAGATCCGATATAATCTATGGAGATCCCTGGGAATCAGATCCTGCCTGCTACCTCAGTGATGAAGAAATAGGATTTCCTGGTTAAAAATTATTATTAACTCTTTACAATTAATCATTTTGTCGTGAAATAAATTATAGCTATCAGTGTTCAGCTGTTTTCCTTACTCTGATGGCTGATAGCTTTTTAAATAATGAGGAATGGTTATGACATACAAAGATCTATATACTTCTTTTAATAATGACCTGACTATACTGGAAAATAAAGCAAAAGTAAATAAAACTTTTCATAATAGCTTATTACTGGTAAAAACAAAATTAAGTTATTATGAAAAAGAAATGAGGGAAATGGAAATACTGGAAAAAACAGAAGAAGGTCTTAACCGTTATATGACAACAGATTATCAGAGAATAATATCAGAAATCAGAAGAAAAGTAATTTATCGCCTGAATGTACTTATAAAACTTGCAGCAGAGATAGAAAATTTATTTTCAAATGTAAATGAATTTAATAAGCATTTTTAAAAAATCTTTCTTTACAAAAATCCTTTATCTTTATATCCACTGTATTTTTAAATTCTTCTTTAAATCTTTCTCTCCCAAACCTGAGAGCATTTTTCCTGCACTCTTCAGAGTTTATATCCATAAGTTCAAATTCTCTCAGGCCTTCCAAAAGGGAGCTTGGTGTTTGACTATGAAAAAAATGGCCTGTAAGATCTTCTACTACTGTTTCTAAAACGCCTCCTTTAGAAAAAGCTATGACAGGTCTTCCACAGGCCTGAACTTCTACAGGAACTATACCGAAATCTTCATTACCCGGGAAAACCAGAGCCTTACAGTTTTGATAATAAACCCTTATTTCCTTATCAGATTTCCATCCCAGAAATTTTATGTTATTTTCTGCCATTTTCCTGAGCCTATTCATTTCAGGCCCCTCACCTATAATAATTAAATCTTTTTTAAAAGAATTAAAGGCTTCTACGGCAATATCTATTTTTTTATATGGAACAAGGGCAGATACTATAAGATAATAATCCTTTTTATCTCCTGATGGAAGGAAAAAATCTGTATCAACAGGAGGGTAAATTACTGAGGAAGTTCGGTGATAATATTTTTCTATTTTCCCCTGGATATTTTTAGAATTACTAAGAAAATAATCAACCCTTTTTGAGGTAGCTATATCCCATTTTCTGAGCATCTTTAACATAAAAGAAAAAAGCCATTTTAAAGGGGGAAAGGTATTTTTAAAATAATCATCAAACATATCGTAAGCATATCTCATAGGAGCATGACAGTAACAAAAATGAGGAGTATGAGGAGCAGTTATAACAGATTTAATAAGACAGTGGCTTGAACTTATTACAAGATCATAATCCATAAGATAAAAACTCTCTACTGCAAAAGGAATAAGAGGAAGATAAAATTTATATAATTTATTTGCCAGAGGTAAATGTTGAATAAAAGATGTAATGACTTTTCTTTTTTTTATTATATTAGATACTCTTTTCCTATCAAAGACCAGAACATAAAGATCTGAGGTTGGAAAAAGTTCAAATAAACATTCCAGGACTTTTTCACCGCCTCTCATAGAGAACATCCAGTCATGGGCTATTGCTATTTTCATATTTCCCCTTCCAGTTTAATAACATGGAGCGAAATTCGCTGCAGAAATTCTTAAATATTTCAAAACCCATGCTATCATTAAGATATATATAAGAATCAATATCAAAATCAAAAAACAGGGTAAAACTCTGTATCCTGGACCAGTCTTCCATATTATCTTTTACGAGTCCCTTTTCTTTTGCATATTCCCATAGAGGAGTGCCTGGAAAAGGTCTGAGAGGGGATATCTGAACAGAATAGAGTTTATCATGATTTTTATCTATAAAATTATAAACCTTACGAAGATCTTCTTCTGTTTCAAAAGGAAGACCTATCATAAAAGAACAGCTGATCTTTATTTCATATTCATTGCAGAGATCAATAGCTCTCTGATGATAGGAAAAATCATCTCTTCCGAAAGTATTCAAACCTGATTGAGTTCCCAGAGATACTTCAATCATATTCATACGTTTCAATTCTTTTACCAGAGATTCATCCATAATTTCAGTACGACCATAACCAAAAAAAGTAAGTTTACCCAGTAATCCCTCTTCTGAAAGTTTATGAGAAATCTGTTTTATTCTTTCCCTGTCAGTTATAAAAAGATCATCAAAAAAAATTATATGGTTGTTTTTTAAAATCTCATATGTATCTTTAAGTTCTCTTGCAACATAAGAAGGAGAGTGAACCCTGTAATTTTTCCATATCCCCGGAGTAGAGCAAAAAAAACACTTAAACCTGCATCCCCTTGAAGTTATAATGTGGGTTATAGAGCCGGGAGGTATAAGACGTCTATTGGGAGAAGGTATAATATCCAGATTCGTAACAGGTATACGGAGGGGGTTTATTTTAACATATCCTTTTTCAGTATGAAAACAGATTCCAGCAATATCATGAAGGTCTTTCTCCGGGAAAGATCCATTCTTTTGATAAACTTTAAGGATTTCTGTAAAAGTAATCTCTCCTTCCCCAATAACTCCAATATCAAACTCTTTCGGTAAAGTGTGAGGAAGGGCAGATATATGAGGGCCTCCTATTATTATGGGAATTTTATTATCTATAGAATTTCTTATTTTACGGGCACTATCTATAGCAAAATTAAAATTCTCTGTTACAGAAGAAATTCCTATTATATGAGGGATATTTTCATCCTGAAGTAGAAGGAGGTCTAAATTATCACTTATAATAAATTCTACATGCTCTGAGAAGTATTTTTTAGTAAAGGATTCCAGATATAGAAAACCCAGAGGAGGACACATTTTCTTCATTAATCTTTCCAGTCCCCCTCCTTTAGCAACAGGTGCATGGGCTGCTAAAAAAACTACTTTCAAGCAGAACACTCCTTATATTAAATTATTTTGGTTCCTTTACATCTTCTGATCTATCATCAGGATCATTGGATATCTTCATATATTTCATCATTTTAATCACTCTCCTTTCTTAACTTATATTATACCATAAAATTAATAAATTTTCCAATTCATAGTTGATTAAGATATTCAAAAAATAAACAAGAGAAGAGATTACTCTTCTCTTAATTACTGAAATTATTTTGCAGAAATACTATAATTACTAAAAGAACTAACTGAAATAAGATTATTTCAACTATCCTTATAGTTTAATATCTTCTTTTCCCTCCGTACTGTCCGCCCTCTCGTCTTCCACCGCCTTCGAAACGTCTGTTACCCCCCTGTCTATTATTGGGTCTTTCTCTTGCTTCACTTACTTTTAACTGACGACCACCAAATTCATAACCATTCAATTTATCAATGGCTTCTTTAGCCTGTTCCTCTTCTGCCATCTCAACAAAACCAAAACCCTTGGAACGTCCACTATCACGGTCTGTAATTATATTTACCTTTTCAACAGTACCGTATTTAGTAAATAATTCCTGAAGACCATCCTCATCAGTATTGTAAGAAAGATTACCCACATAAATTTTTACTGCCATATAGCTTCCTCCTCCAGTTCTAACTGGAAATAAAATTTCGGTAAACACCAGCGGCCATGCATTTTGAATTTCTCGTAGCCGCGAAGTACAAAAAGAAGGAAGCTTCGGGCAACCAGACATTCTAAAACAATGAACCTGAGAATAAATTATGTATAACTACTATGATATTATAATAAAAATACAAAAAAGTCAACATAATTAATTTCTTTTTAAATATTGTATTGTTTAAACATGGCGAATAGGATGTTCATCTCTACTATTCACTCCATACTCTATTGCCACCTCGGCAAGTTTATCAACAACCCAGGTAAAATATTCTTCCTGTATGACTTCAGGGTTACAATCAGGAACAGGATTCATAAAATCAATAGAATAAGGAATACCATCTTTTATGGCAAATTCCACTGTATTCATATCATACCCCAGGGTTTTATTTATTTTAATGCAATCTTCTACTATTCTGTCTCTCAGATTATCATTTATCGGTTTATGAGAAACTATATAACGTCTTCTATGAGGATCATATTTTACAGGTAAAACATGTTTTTTACCAATAACAAAACATCTAAGATAATTTTCAAATTCTATAAATTCCTGTAAAATCATGAGTTCTTCTCCTGTTTGATTATAAACTTTCAATAATTCATCTATATTTCTCACTTTATATATACGACGCCAGCCATAACCACAGACAGGTTTTAATATAGCAGGAAGGCCTGTATAATTACATATTCCCTCCCAGTCAACAGGATAGGACAGATTATGAAGATCACCGGGACGAAAATCATAACTGTAATCCCTGGAAGGTAAAATCACCGTTTTAGGCACAGAAATACC
Source organism: Bacillota bacterium (assembly GCA_022704525.1). GTDB lineage: Bacteria > Vulcanimicrobiota > SpSt-956 > SpSt-956 > JAKJGF01 > JAKJGF01. The sequence continues at coordinate 20,746 of JAKJGF010000021.1, forward strand.
TATCTTCTTAGCCAGAGTCCCATTATAGAATTTATCATCATAAGAAAAAAGGAAAGGATTATTTATTATGGAGGTACCTGTAAGGAAAGCATGTTTTAGATAACTTCTAATAAATTTCACCACATGGGATATACGATCTATTATAACCCTGTAAGGACATATCTCCTCAAGGCTTACAGGAGGAAGAATTATAAATTCTGCCTTTATCCCATGAGATATACCTTTTTCATTAATAACATCTATAAGAGACCGTGTATAGACTTCCTGTGAAGAAAAGATACCTATTTTAATAGACATAAATTAGCTTTCAGCTTTTATCCTTAAGCTAGTTGCAGATTGTTAGTAGCTTTATAAAAAGGCTTACGTTCATTTCACCTTTTACTTCTATATCAGTAATCTCTCTCAGTAATTTTTCTACTTTGTCAGATAAATACCTGCTTTTTCTGTGTTTATCGCAATTAAACCTGAAATTTTAGAATTTAAAGGGTTTTTTAAGTAGAAATAGAATTTATAAAGAGAAGTATTTGCTATAAAAATAAGGAGTGATGTTATGAGGCGTTGTTTTAAATGTGGAGCAGAAAATAGTGATAATGAATATCTCTGTGTTAAGTGCAATTTTAAATTGCCAAAATTAGATGATAACATATCACCTCAGACGAATATTCCTAAATCTGCAAGACTATCAAAGGTGTTAGAAATATTTAACACTTATAACGACGGGGAAATATCTCCTGAAACAATGATTGAAGAATTAAGAAAACAGGAAATATCCTTCCGTCAGGTTATGGTAAGATTTCAAAAAATGGAACTTCCAAAGCCATTACAGGAAGAATTTCAAGAACAGATAGATATGGGGATTGAAGGAATAAAACTATTTCTTGAAGCAATGAATATAGTTAAAGAAACAGCACCTCCACCAAAAGATGAACCAGATGACGAACCTTTTGAATTAGATGATGCCAGTAAAAATAAGATTTTAAAGGCTATAAAAAAAGCTAATGATGGAAATGACATTCTAAATGAGTGTTATGAAAAATCCTGTGAAAGTATGAGACAGATTCAGGAAGAATCTATGATTTATGAAGATCAGCTTGGAAATATACTAGAAGAAGAAAATGATGAATCCACTTAATCTATATAATAACTTATTTTACTTATAAAAATCATTAATATCAAATACAGTAAAAGTATTTTCCAGGTTTTTGCAGGTTAGAGTATAAACTCTATGTTTTTCAAAATTTACTTTATCAGAAAATAACAATTTATCATCAATAATAATCCTGAATTTATATTCTCCCGGAAATAGATCCTTATAGCCTGTTTCATCGGGTAAGATAGAAATAAGTTCAGCATTTAAACCATTAAATTCTATATATACATTAATTCCTGTCTTATTTATAATTTCTACCTGACACATAGATACAGTAACATCTTTTTTAGACGTAAAAATCTTAAAACCTTTCAGAGCCCTCTTAATATTATTCTCCCATTTAATTCTGTTCACTTCGTCAACCACAGAAGAAAGAAGATTCTGTGATTTATTCAATTCTTCTCTGGCTTTTTCCCATTCTCCAGTATCATAATAACTTCTGGCAAGATAATAATGAGATCCAATATATTCAGGATTATAAGTAAGGGCTATATTAAACATATTTATGGATTTCTGTAGATCTTCCTTCGATAAAGATTTTTTCGTTCTTTCATGCTTTTGTTTTAATACCTCTATCTCGTAAATACCATAATAAGAATGACCCATCATATAATAAGATCTAAAATCTCTTGATTTACGACTGGAATATTCCTCAAAACTATAAATAGCCTGGGTATAATCTGTTATAGGTGAATTATAATTGACTGAACTATTTGAACTATAGGCTATTTTTTTCTCTGTACCTTTTTTAAAACTGATTACACCTTCTTTAAATAATTTCTCTGAGGTAGAAAAATTTATTAAGATAAAAATAAAAACTATAAAAGCAATTAAAAAAACTATAACAGATACTATTATTCTTTTTCCTGTTAATCCTGGCTTTTTATCAATCTTTTTTATATCTATAATATTATCTACAGGTTTTATTACAGGTTCTTTTATAACTTCAACAGGTAAAGAAGAAGGCAATTGTTCAGTCTGTGCAGATTGCATAATCTCAGTTCTGACAGGAGTATCTTTAGAAATAGAATCCACTGTTACATCTGGAAGAGATATTACAGATTCTACAGATTTTGGAGAAACAGTTGGAGTTTCTGAAGGAACAGGTTCTTCTGGTTTGATACGATCTATCTCTTTAGAAGAAGCAGGTAAATGATCAGTTCCATCTCTTTTACCTGTGTCTGTTATTTTAAATAGTTCCTTTTTTATATCCTGAACAGATTTATATCTCTCTTCAGGATTCAATGAAAGTGATTTCTCAACTATAGAAACTAACTTAAAGGGTGTTAAAACCTCTTTTACTGGATTAAATTTACCTCCAGAAAAATTCTCAACCTTACCTGTTAAAAGATGATATATAGTTGCACCAAGAGCAAAAATATCACTTTTAACACTGTATTCACCTTTTTTTTCCTCAGGTGCACTATAATCTCCTGCTGGCAAAATACCTTTTCTTTTAGCATCAGGATCTGAACTGGAAATATAAAAGTCAAGAAATACCAATCTTTTATCATTGTCTTTCATCATTATATTATCAGGATTAATATCACGATATATTATTGAAGGTTCATAATTATGTACATACTCCAGTACATCCAATATCTGCATTGTCCAGGATATGACCTGTTCCTCTCTTAAACCGGGGTTACCTTTCTCCTCAAGTATAGTCTTTAAACTTTTACCTTCAAAATAATCCATTACCAGATAATGTCTTCCATTTTGCATAAAATAATTAGTAATAGCAGGGATACAGGGATGACGGATATTACAAAAAAGCTTAATTTCTTCTCTTATATTTCTTAAATAGTTATTAAAATCCTGATCATCCCCATAATTAAGAAGAAGTTCCTTTACTATACATAAAGTTCTAAACCTTATATCTTCAGCTTTATAAATTATTCCTCCTTCTGATTCTCTCAATAAATACTGTATTTTATATCTCCTATCAAGAAGTATACCAGGAGTAAGAATCTGTAGAGGAGCAACATCAGCTAATTCAGTACCACATCTTATACAAAAAAAACAGGATTCTATTTTTTCATTACCACAATTTAAACAAAAAGGTAACATAATCTCATCCTTTTATTAACATTCTATAACACAGCGAAATCCTCTGGAAGGATTTCTATAATCAGGTCTTTCAAAACCTCTGTAACTACATGTAGCAAAAGAACTACGACCACCTCTAACAACTTTTATTTTACCTTTTTCGTAAGGACCTTTATAAGGATAGGGATAATACCATTCAGAAGTCCATTCATATATAAAACCACTCATATCCATAGCTCCGTAAGGGCTGGCTCTTTCAGGATAAGTTCCTACTCTCATTAATCCTGATGTATCTATAGGATAATCCTCCCAATTATTACCCCAGGGATATCTTCTTCCATCTGTTCCTCTGGCAGTTTTTTCCCATTCAGCCTCTGAAGGAAGCCTTTTCCCTGACCATTTTGCATATTCTTCGGCTTCATAAAAGTTTACATTAACTACAGGAGAATTTTCAGTACCGGCTTTAAAGTATCTTTTCCAATGAACAATTTTTGCACCTGTTTCTCTCACAAATTTATCAAACTGGGAATTGGTAACAGGAAATTTATCTATTAAAAAGGATTTCAGAAAAATCTTATGTCTTGGATATTCATTTGGATCTCCACTGTTGGAACCCATCCAGAATTCGCCTGCAGGGATAAATACCATATCAGGATAATCTTCAGCCATAAGTTTTGCAGGCATATCTGAAGAAACCAGTGTTTCAATCATATCTCTGGCAGAAGAGAATCTTTTTTCCACTTCTTCCTGTGTGGCTTTATTAACAATTCGCATCAGCTTTTTAGATATATTTGGATTAATTTTCTCTATGGGATCTATATTCAGTAATTGAGGTTGTACACCTGTAAGCATATGGTGCATGGTAGCTCCCATAGAAAATATGTCACTTCTGGGTTCCGGTTTTCCTTTTACCTGTTCAATAGCACAGTATCCAAAGGTTCCTATAATAGTCTTTGTAGTATCACTATCAGGTCTGATTGTTCTTGCAATACCAAAATCTACAAGAACCGCTCTATTATCATAATCTCTTATCATAATATTTCCTGGTTTCAAATCTCTGTAAACAATAGGTGGTTTCTGATTATGAAGATAATCCAGTACTTCCAGTACCTGAATTGACCAGTTAATTACTTTATCTTCCTCCACAGGTTTTCCATCATATTCATCCAGTATATTCTGTAAATCCTGGCCTTTTATAAAATCCATAACAAGATAATATCTTTCATTTTCTATAAAATAGTCCATAACAATAGGAAGTCCCACATGGCGAAGCCTGCTTAACATAAGAGCTTCTTCCTGAAATCTTCTAATAGCATACTCCTGATCCCCAAAATCTTCAACACTTAACATTTCTTTTACAGCACATTCTCTATCAAGGCGGATATCTCTGGCTTTATAAACACAACCCATACCACCTTCTTTTATTATATCTATTATTTCATATCTCCGTTCTAATATATATCCCTGATCGATTAATCCATCTTCAGTTAACTCCAGTAAAGGAATACCACATTTACCACAAAATTTTGCTTCCTCTATATTTTCAAAATTACAATCATTACAGGGAATTAACATTTATACACCTCAATTAATAACCTTTCTGATAGGTTATGAAATCATGACATCAACTATAATTTCTATATAAATATTCCCTAAAAGTTCTATAAAATCCTTTAACTGAATTTACTTCCCCACACAGAAATTTTCAAATATTCTGTTCAGTACATCTTCTGTAACAGTATAACCTGTTATTTCTCCAAGATAATTAATAGAATTCTTTAAATCTATGGCAATAATATCAGAAGAAATACGATTATTAATAGCCTTTTTAACCTCTTTAAGAGATAAATAAGAATCATTGAGAGCTTTCTTATGACGTAAGTTAGATACAAAAATACCTTCTTTATCAGATATATTTCCTGTGTAAATAAGAGATAATATAGCTTTTTCTACTTTATCAACATTATCATCCAAAAGAGAAATTTCTACTATATTGTTAAAAAGCAAATGTTCAGGAAGTTTAAGTTTACGTGGCAAATCAATTTTATTCATTATTAAAATGAATTTTTTAGAAGTAATACTATTAAGTATTTCCATATCTTTAGAGGTAAAATCCTCTGAAACATCCATTACATAGAGAATAAGATCAGACTTCTCAATTATTTCTCTGGTCTTCTGAACACCTATTTTTTCAATAGTATCTATAGTTTCTCTTATACCGGCAGTGTCTATTATCTGTACTGGTATACCGGAGAGGTTTAAATATTCTTCAATACTATCCCGGGTAGTTCCGGGTATTTCTGTCACAATAGCACGATTTTCCTTCAGTAAAGCATTAAGAAGACTGGATTTACCAACATTAGTTCTTCCAACTATGGCAACTTTAATACCTTCTCTAAAAATTTTTCCATATTCTGCATTGGCTAGAAGCCCTTCTATTTCTGATATAATTTCATTTATTTTCTCTTCTATAAAAAGAAAATTAACTGGAGAGACATCATCTTCCGGGTAATCAATATCAGCTTCTATATAAGCCAATAGATCAACTAATCTGTTATATATATCCTTTATTTTTTTAGATAACTTTCCCTCCATCTGTTCACAGGCAATTTTTAGAGAGGCATCAGTCCTGGCACGTATAATATCCATAACTGCTTCAGCCTGAGCAAGATCAATACGACCATTTAAAAAAGCCCTCTTTGTAAATTCTCCAGGTTGTGCTATTCTAACACCATATATTAAGACTATATCCAGAATTTTTCTCAAAACTACTATTCCACTATGAGAATTTATTTCTACCACATCTTCTCTTGTATAACTTTTAGGACCTTTCATAATAGATAGAAGTACTTCATCTACAAAATCACCTGTAAGAGGGTTTATAATATGTCCATAAATTAATTTATGACTCTTTATTTTATTTAAATCTCTTTTAGGCTTAAATATCTCAAAAACTACCTGAATAGCAAGAGGTCCACTTAATCTTATAATCCCTATACCGGCATCTCCTATAGGAGTTGAGATAGCAGCTATTGTATCATCAATCATATATATTAATTTTAAATTAAAAAAGAGCTTAACGCTCTTTTTTAATTATTTAACTCTTTCTATAAGCATTACTTTCTGGGTGAAATAACAACTCTTCTCACAGGTTCATCACCCTGGCTGTATGTATTAACATAAGGATTATCCTGTAAAACAGTATGTATAATTCTCCTCTCATAAGGTAACATTGGTTCCAGGACAATATTTTTCTTAGTTTCATAGGCCTTCCTGGCCATTTTCTCAGCTAAACCCTGTAAAGTCTGTTCCCGTCTTTCTCTATAACCTTCACCATCTACAACTATTCTTATACGTTCTTTCTTATCTTTATTTTCCTTATTAGCTATTATATTAAGTAAAAGCTGCAACGAATCCAGTGTACGCCCATGACGCCCTATTAAAATTCCAAGGCTATCTCCACTCAGGCAAAATCTTACTATATTATTTTCTTCCTTTTTATCAATTATCTTAACATCTAAATTCATAGAAGTAAGAATATCACTCAAAACTTTTTCAGCAACTGCAGAAGGATTACTTTTAACTACAACTTTTACTCTGGCCTGCTTTGCTCCTAAACCAAAAATACCCCTGCTACCTTCTTCAAGAATTTCTATATCTACTTCATCTTCATTTACACCCAATTCTAAAATGGCTTTTTCAGTCGCCTCTTCAACGGTTTTCCCCGTCTGTTCTAATTCTCTCATTCCTATTTACCTGGTTTAAAACTATCTTCTTGAATATTACTAAATTAAACGACTCTTCATAAATTTAAAACTATCTCTTCATTAAACCAGGTACCACCCTCCTTTACTTAATAAACTTTTTCCAAAGTAACAAATCTAAATCGCCAATCCTTAACTACTTTTTTCTCTTCTTCTTTTTCTTACTGGTAGTAAACTCTGGCTTTTCTATATCTTCATTTTCTGAATTTTCTAAAGTAATCTCTTTTACTTCTCCTCCTGTATCATTTCCAGACATTCTCATTATAAATTGTTGCTGCACAATACTTAATAAATTAAAAACAAGCCAGTAAAGTATAAGTGCAGACTGAAAGCGGTACATAATAAAAGTAATAAATACAGACATAATTATAGCTGTCGATTTCTGATTCATTCCGCCTGGCGGGGAAGAACTAACTGTTATCATTTGAGATAAATACATACTTAAGCCATAAATTATAACTAAAGGAAGATCCGGTTTTGCCAGACTGCTTCCAAACAATGGTATATTACCCAGAAAAGGAATTAATGGAATCGTGTCATCTGGCATACAACCTATCCAGAGAAATTTTGCATTTGCAAATTCAGGCACAGTTTTAATAAAATGATCAAAAGTTCTATATAATGCATAAATTATCGGCATCTGTATTATAAGAGGTAAACAACCGCTTAAGGGATTTACCTTATGAATTTTCCACAGCTCTAACATTTTCTTATTTAAAGTCTCCGGATCACCTTTATACTTCTCCTGCAGTTTCTTCATTTCCGGCTGAATCATCTGCATATCCTTCATGGACTTATACTGCTGATGGGTAAAGTAAAGTAATGAAAGTTTTATTGCAACAGCAAAAAGTATTATAGAATAAGCGTAATCCCCTGTTAAGTGATAAAAATACTTAAGAATATCTCCTAATAAAACACTAATACTATCTATCAATAAAATCTCTGGTTAACAAATTATTGAAAACCAGAACCTCCTTTTTTATACAAACATTAATTATTCAACAGGATCATATCCTCCTCTACTGAAAGGATTACATCTCAGTATCCTCCAGATAGCATTCAATCCCCCTTTTAATATTCCATATTTTTCTAATGATTTGATTGCATATTCAGAACAACTTGGACAAAATCTACAGACAGGCGGTAAAAAACAAGAAATATAATTCTGATAAAAACGTATCATATTTATCAGAATTAGCTTTAGCATTTATAAATTCCACTCTTTTCAAAAAGATCTTTAAAACATACACAAATATCTCTTATATTAGCTTTTAATACTGATCTTCTGGCGACAAAAATAATATCATATCCATTCTCTAAATAATTAAGATGTTTGCGATAAGCTTCTCTAAAAAGTCTTTTTATTCTATTTCTTACAACAGCCTTACCAAGATTTTTAGTTACAGAATAACCTACTCTGTTTTCTTTTAATTCATTGGGATATAAATATAAAACTACTAAAAAACCTGCAAAGGAAGAACCTTTACTATAAGCTCTTTTAAAATTTTTATTGGATTTTATAGAAACAAACTTCTTTCTGAGATTATCCCTCCTTTCTAAAAATTGATAAAAAGTTCACTCACATAATACTCTGATTAAAATCAGACAGTCAAACGTTTTCTTCCTTTATTTCTTCTTCCCTGTATCACTCTACGTCCAGTATTAGTTTTCATTCTCGAAAGAAACCCATGGGTTCTTTTTCTCGGGATATTTTTTGGTTGATAAGTTCTTTTCACAAAATAGCAGGCAAAGTTTCTTTTCCCTTTTAATTAACGAAAGGGTTTGCCCATACTCCTTTCTTTTTTATAAAACTATAAGCACTCAATAATCATCGCTGATTGTTGAAAGCCAATAAAAACCTAAAAAAATAAATTTTTCTACGGTAAATTAATATTATAGTGCATTTCATATTAGAATTTAAATAATTCGTGATGCGTGATGCGTGATGCGTAATGCGTAATGGGTGATTATAACTACGCATCACGCTTTACGCATTACACATTACGAGTTCATTAATTATGGATTGTTATGAAACTAACTATAATAAAATTATTATAACAAGAAAGTATATTAAAAGCAATAGTAATCTTACTCTTATCAGAAAAGGAAATATTCAATACCTTATAAAAACCCTGATTTTTCGATAAAAACTCTCTCTACTATTAGAGTATAAATCCATTATAAAGGGGATTATATTTTTTATCTTTATTTCATCAATTTCTAAATTTAGCAAGAAATAAATCCAGTAAAACTCTATTCTATTTAAATGTTTATTTTAACAAAGATATATATCATTGTCAATCCTGAAAAATTAGCATATAATACTTTTTATATATTATTATTATTATTAAACTTATTTATAATATATATTCTATTTTATAATAATTTTATTTAAAGAAGAGAAAAAATAGAACATATATTCTATTTTTACAAAAAGTTATCCACAACTTATCCACAGCTGTGGATAAGTTGTGGATAAGTTCTTTCAATTGTTAATTCTCACAATAATCAGGGTTATAGCTAAAAAATGATAAAACAATAAATTTAAATTATAAATAACAAAAAAGCATTGTAAAAAAAGAATTTCTAAGTAATAGTAATTATAAAAAATAATGATTCTTATAAAAAGTTATCCACAGGTAAATGGCCATAACCTGTGGATATGTGGATAACTATTTAAAAAATTCAAAAGAATTTTTCCTTAATATAAAAGAGAAAAAAAATTTTACAATATTCTTTCTAATGTAAAAATTTAAAAATTGTATTATTATTCAAAATTAAGTAAATTCTATATGGTAGATAAAGATTTTTAATAAAAAATTATTAGATTCAATAAAAAAACACTCTAACTATATCAAAGAGGATTTAGGAATCTTTTAACGAATAAAAGCTTAGTAAATCCTTTATAATTGGCCTCAAAAACCATGTAATTACCGGGTATTTATATTAGGATAAGGAGATTTATGTGGCGGTGATAATTTTATGCAAGATATAAATGATAATTCTGATAATATCAATGAAATATGGAAAAAAACTATTTCCATACTGGAAGAAAAAATAGGTACACCGACCTTTGAAACCTGTTTAAAAAATTCCAGAGTTGTATCTTTTGAAGAAAATAACCTTGTAATAGGTGTCCCAAGTAAATTTGCAAAAAGCTGGTTAGAAGAAAGAAATCACAAAAAATTAATTGAAACAACACTAACAACTGTAAGTGGAAAAAAATTTGGTCTATCATTCATAATATTACCGTCAACAATTCCGCAAAAAATACCTCAGAAAGTAGTGATTGAGAAAAATCAAACAGTTATAAATAAAATAAAGAAAACCGCTAATAATAGAAATCTTAATCCAAAATATACTTTTTCAACATTTGTTGTAGGAAATAGCAATTCTCTTGCCCATGCTGCAAGCCTTGCTGTATCAGAATCTCCGGCAAAAGTCTATAATCCTTTATTTATATACGGAGGAGTTGGGCTTGGAAAAACTCATCTTATGCATGCAGTAGGCCACCAGGCTATCAGTTTAAGACCAGAATTGCACGTTACCTACATATCGGCAGAAACATTTACTAATGAAATGATTGAAGCAATACAGACCAGACAGACTAAAAGTTTCAGAAACAGATATAGAACTGTAGACATACTGCTTATAGATGATATACAATTTCTTATAAGTAAAGAAGGTATTCAGGAAGAATTTTTCCATACCTTTAACGACCTTCACAGTGCAGATAAACAAATAATTATCACAAGTGATCGTCCTCCAAAAGAAATACCAACCCTCCAGGATCGATTAAAATCCAGATTTGAATGGGGTTTGATTGCAGATATTCAACCCCCTAATTTAGAAACAAGACAGGCTATTTTACGGAAAAAAGCAGAACTGGAAAATATGCATATACCCAATAATGTAATAGAATACATAGCAGAGATAATAACTTCAAATATAAGAGAACTGGAAGGAGTACTTGTAAGAATAATGGCATACGCATCTTTAAAAAAAGCCAGAATAGATCTTTTCCTTGCAAAAGAAGCTATTGAAAATCTTGTTTCAAATACTAAAAAAGATACAATAACTGTTCCTCTTATACTGAAAAAGACAGCAGATTATTTTGCTGTAAGCTTAGATGATCTATGCTCAGGGGGGAGAGAGCAAAAATTAGCCCGTGCCCGTCAGATAGCTATGTTTCTTGCAAGAGAATTAACTGGAACTTCCTATCCAGAAATAGGAAAACACTTTGGAGGTAAAGATCACACTACAATTCTTCATGCTTACAATAAAATTAAAGAAGAAAATGATCCTGCAGTGAAAGCACATATAAATAATATAAAAAATGAACTAAGTCAGCTTAAAGAATAAAAGGAGACTCAAAATATTATGAAAGTAATCTGTCAACAGGAAAAACTGAATTTTGGGATTCAAACAGTAAGTAAAGCTATCAGCTCAAAAGTAATAGAACCGATTTACGGAAATATAAAGCTTGAAACCAGTAACAATAATATGAGACTGATAGCTACAAGTGGTGATATTTCAATAGAAATTCTTATAGGAGTTGATTCCGTAGAGAAAGAAGGAAGTATTACAGTTCCTTCCAGAGAACTCGGTAATTTAATAGGAAGTTTTAATTCAGGGAAAGTTGAAATAGAATCTGATGATATCAAATTAATTACTATCACAAGTAAAGGTTGTCATTACCAGCTAAATGGCCTTCCTTCTGATCAGTTTCCATCAATGCAAAAGACAATAAGTGAAGATCTAATAACAATAAATCAGGAAACATTAAAAAACATGATTAAGGAAACGTTTTTTGCCATTGCCCCTCCTGATGAAGTAAGAGCAGTGTTAAAAGGAAGTCTCTTTGAAATAGAAGGAGAAAATTTAACTGTAGTATCTGCTGATGGAAGGAGAATGGCTAAAAAAACAGGAAAATTATTAAATAGTCCCGGAAAGAATTTTGAAATAGTGGTACCAAAAAAGACACTGAATGAGCTTATAAGAATACTTTCAGAAGGTTCGGAAGAAGAGGTTAATATTTTCATAAGTGATTCTCAAATAGACTTTCACATTGATAATATAAGGATCTTATCCAGTATTATACAGGGAAAATTTCCAAATTACAGACAGGTAATCCCCACTCACTGTGAACAATCACTTAGAATAAATAAAGAAAATCTCTATAAAGCGCTAAAAAGAGCATCCTTTATTGCTCAGGATTTAGAAAGTCCGAATCTTGTAAAATTTAAGGTTCACGGTTCCCAGATAATTATAACTGCCAATACTCAGGATGTGGGCCAGGCCTATGAAGAAGTTGATCTGGAAGAACCTGCCCAGAGTCTTGATATTGCCTTCAATGCAAAATATCTCATAGATGCCCTTTCATCTATGGCAACAACGGAAATTATATTTGAACTCAGTAACCCTGTAAATCCGGGTATAATAAAACCAGCTCAAAGAGAAGATTATTTATATGTTATTATGCCGGTAAGGTTAAAGTAAGTGAGAAGTGAGAAGTGAAAAGAAATGTGTATGTAATTTGAGTAATATTACATTATCGTTTTACCTTTCACCTCTCACCTCTCACTATTTTACAAAAAGACTTGTAATTTAAATTTTTATATGCTAAAATATCCCTGAATAAGCAAGGAGAGATGGCCGAGCTGGCTGAAGGCGGTCGCCTGCTAAGCGATTATACATGTGTTGAGCGTGTATCGTGGGTTCAAATCCCACTCTCTCCGTTATTTTTATATTAGCGCCTGTAGCTCAGCGGATAGAGCAACGGACTACGAATCCGTAGGTCGGAGGTTCAAATCCTCTCGGGCGCGTAAATATGGCAAATAAAGATTTATATTTCATGAAAATGGCCATTGAAGAAGCAAAAAAAGCTTTTGATGCAGGGGAAGTTCCTGTTGGAGCAATTCTGGTATATAAAGAGAACATAGTAATAGCTAAAGGATATAATCAGAGAGAATTTACACAGAATCCCCTTTTTCATGCAGAATTAATAGTAATCAATAAAGGTTCTAAAATATTAAAACAATGGCGATTAGATGAAACATCTTTATATGTAACTTTAGAACCATGTCCTATGTGTGCAGGAGCTATAGTTCAGGCAAGAATAAAAAAACTGATTTATGGTGCACAGGATTTAAAAGGTGGAGGAGTAAGTTCTTTAATGAATATACCCGGTGATTTAAGATTAAATCATCAGGTAGAAATTGTTTCTGGTATACTGGAAGAAGAATGTGGTTCAATATTAAAAGAATTCTTCAAAAAATTAAGAATCGAAAAGAAAACTGACTAAATAGTATCAGATAAATTGGAGAGATGGCTGAGTTCGGTTGAAAGCGCTCGACTCGAAATCGAGTAAGGGGAGTAAAATCTCTTTCGTGGGTTCAAATCCCACTCTCTCCGTAAAATAATGATAAGTG
>JAKJGF010000214.1 GCA_022704525.1 Bacillota bacterium
CCCCGGGAACCCTCGATAGAATGAATAAGAGATGTTTCTTCACCACAAACAAAAGCCCCTGCACCAAGTCTTATTTCTATATTAAAAGAAAAATTGCTTCCCAGAATATTTTCTCCTAAAAAACCTTCTTTTATTGCATCTTTTATAGCTTTCTCCAATCTCATTATAGCCAGAGGATATTCAGCTCTTATATAAATAAAACCTTTTTTTGCACCAATAGCATAACCGCCTATAATCATACCTTCGAGTATTGTATGAGGGTCTCCCTCTATAGCACTTCTATCCATAAAGGCACCAGGGTCTCCTTCATCGGCATTACATATAATGTATTTCTCAGGATCGCCTTCTTTCGAAGCCAGTTCCCATTTAAGGCCTGTGGGGAAACCAGCTCCTCCTCTTCCGCGAAGACCCGCTTTTTTTACTTCTTCTATCACCTGAGAAGGCGTCATTTCTGTCAGCACTTTTGCCAGTGCTTCATAACCTTTTAAAGAGAGATAATCCTCTATACTTTCAGGGTCAATAATACCACAGTTTCTGAGGGTTACCCTCATCTGTTTCCCAAAGAAATTAATATCTCCAAAAATCCTGAAAAATCGATTATACAGGTGGTCATCCTCCATTGCCAGTCTTGCTAAAGGCTGATTTTTTATAAGATGTTCCTCTATTATTTCATTTATATCTTTACTGCTTATTCCTCCATAAATTGTATAACCGGGGTTTACTATCATAATTGGTCCCTTACCGCACATACCAAGACATCCTGAAATAAATACACGTACTTTATCAGATAAACCATATTTTACAAGTTCTTTTTCTATCTCTCCTTTAAGCTCTCTGGAACCCTGCCTCATACAGGTTGAACCTTTACATAATATAATTTCCGATGATATATTACTTGTATTTGTTTCCATCATAATTCTTTTGCCATCTACCGGCTACGTTTTAGCAACAGTAAATTAACTTCTCCTTTCTTAATTGGTGATCAGTGAACACTGAGCGGTATTAAAATCCTCAGATTCTATTCTTTACCAGCTGTGTTTCACTTTTCACTACTTTATCGTCCATTCTTCTATTGCCTGACCTTTTTTGAGATGTTTTTCTATTATCTCAAGAGCCATTTCTTTTGTAACATTACTATATTTAACAGGTATTTTACCTTCTTCAATTACCTCTACTGTCGGTTCAAGATTACATCTTCCGGCACAGCCTTTCTGACTCAGATAAACATCTACAAGCCCGTTCTTAATTGCCGTCTGAAATACCTCCATAACATCTTTAGACCCTGCAGCTATCTCACAGGTAGCCATACCCACATAGACTCTTTTAGTAGACAGATAACCTTTTCCTATAATTTTTGCTATGGCTTCAGCTCTTTTCTTTTTGATAATATCCAGTGGAGTCAAAAGTTAACATCCCCTTTCTAAATTAAATATAAATGAATTTCCCTTTTCTCTTGCTTCAACCCGGATAGTCCCACCATGTTTTTCAACTATATCCCTGGTTACGAATAATCCGAGTCCTGTTCCTCTGACTTTTCTCTTCTGCTGAGATTCAAGCCTGGAAAATTTCTTAAAAAGTTTCCCTTTTTCTTCTTCTTTTATTGGTATACCATCATTATAAATCTCTATCTCTATTTTAGATTCTGTAGCATTGGAATTCAGTACTATTTTACCATCTTTACTGCCGTATTTTATAGCGTTTCCTATAAGATTATTGGCAACTATAGTCAGCAGGTCAGGATCACCTTTCAATTTTAATCCGGGTTTAATATTATCTTCAATCTCTATACACTTTTCGTTGGCCTGTTTTGTAAATGCTTCTATAGAGGTAGAAAAAACATCTTCTTTCAGTAATAATTCAGTTTTACTGATTTTAATCTCACCTTTTTCTATTCTGCTCAGATTAAGGAAATTTTTCACAGTAGCTTCAAGATAATCCAGATTTCTTGTAATAGAATCCAGGGCTTTTCTTTGTTTAAAATTTATCATACCCAGAAAACCATCCCTTACAGTATAGGCATTTAAAATTGTAGAAGCCAGTATCCCTTTAAGCTCATGAGCAACAAAACCTATTAAATCGAGATAACTTTTATTCAGTTCAGTAAGTTTTTCATTTGATTCCTCAAGACGTTTTCTTTTTGCTCCTATTCTATCTGCCATATCATTAAAAGCCTCATAAAGTTTGATTGACTCCATGAGCGATGTATTAATATTAACTCTGTAATCGAGTTCGCCTCTGGAAAATCTTGTCGTAGCATTAAGAAGAACTGTAATGGGTTTGGATATATTTTCTGCAAGTATATAAGAAAGACCCGAGGCAATTAGCGCTGCAAATGTTATAAGAAGAATAACACTGAAAAGTATATTTCTGGACATATCTCGAAAAGGTTCTTCCAGAATACCAACATAGAGGATACCTATGATATTACCATTTATATCTTTTACAGGTTCATAGGCGGTCAGATACCAGTCTGTAACAACAAAAGCTCTATCAACCCAGATATTCCCTTTTTCCATAACTTCTTTATAAACAACCTCAGAAACCCTTGTTCCTATAGCTCTTTTCCCTTCTTTATCAATCACATTTGTAGCTATTCTTACATCATCTTGAAATATAGTTACCGTTCCTGCCACTTTATTATTATAACTTTCCTGTTCAAATACCAGTTCATGAATTCTGTCTACAATATTATTGTTATTGTTAACAAGCTTTCCACCATAAATTATATTTTTAATATTACCTTCTGTATCGAATAAGGGCATAGCATATTCTATGGCCATAGCATCTTCCAGAACTTTCAGGTTAACAGGTCTGGCCTGAGGGGTATCTTTAATGTCTATTTTAGCTCTTTCATAAAGGCCATTATTCATAACCAGAAGTTCCTCTTTAGATATGATCCTTACACCGCCGAAACCTTTCTTTTCTTTTATAGCTTTCTTTACAATCTCACTTTTAATATTATCTTTATCGGTTGAAACTATGTAAAGATAATCCATATCAAGCTTTTCTTTAAATGAAATAGGATTGACAGCATCAGAAATAAGAGTCAAATTTGTCTTAAATATATCAATATCACGGATAAATACTGCTCTGGCAGTATTAAGTCTCACCTTAACTTCCTGCTGAGCTTTCTTTATAATATCTTTTTCTATTATATAATAAACCAGTACAGCCTTTGAAATACCAAGAATCAAAATAATAAAAAGAAATGATAATAATAACCTTGACTTAATAGTTTTAAAAATCATAGAATTTCCCCTTTATTTCTTTCTCCGGTATTTACAAAATAAATTAAATTCTCCAGTTCCATTACCAGATTTACATTATTTATTACTATATCAGGAGTGCTCCTCAATTTTATGGGAGCAAAATTCAATACACCTTTTATTCCGGACGAAATCATAAGATTAAAAACCTGCTGTGCCGCCATATCGGGAACAGTAATAATACCTGTTTTTATATTATTGGTTTTAACAAAATCCCTGAGTCTCTCCAGAGGAAGAACAGGTATATCTTTCTGTTTACCATATTTCTGAGGATCTATATCAAAAGCTGCTTCTATCTTTATACCTTCTTCTTCAAAGCCTTTATAATACATAAGAGCTATGCCGATTTTACCAACACCCACAAGTATAACCTTCTGAATCTCATTTTTCCCGAGAATCTGGTTTAATTTCTCAATGAGTTCATCAACGCGGTATCCACCCTTTTTATTACCGGTAATACCGGCAAGAGAAAAATCCTTCCTTACCTGAAGGGCTGTCACGTCTGTAGCGTCTGCCAGATTATTTGAAACAACCCTCATAAACCCCATGGATTTTAATCTATAAAGGACATTTCTATATCTACATAACCGGATAATATATTTTTTTGATACCATAATATTCTCTTATTTCACAATATATCAAATATATAATAACATAATATTCTTATCTGTCAAGTATTTTTGTGAAAAAAATCACATATATATATAAAAAAAAATATAATATATATTATATCTTTATTTTATTGCTACAAAAAGAACAATAATGTAAGATATATTACATTATTTCTATCATAATCATGAATCCAGGTAATCCAAATAATCCTGAAAATCCCGGTCAAATCCCGGTCAAATCTTAAAAAGCAATATATCTCCGTCTTCCACTATATAGTCTTTTCCTCTGATTTTAGCCATGCCCTTTTCCCTGATATATGAAAAAGATCTGTGTGTAATTATAAGAGAAACAGGTACAACCTCAACCCGTATAAATTTTTCCTTAAAGTCAGAGTGAACTTTACCGGCGGCATCAACGGCCATAGTTCCTGATGAAACAGTCCATGCTCTCCCTTCATTTTGATTTACAGTAAAAAATGTTACAAGTTTAAGTAGTTCATAACCACAACGAACAATCCTTTCAAGAGTATCTGTATCCAGATTAAGGGTTTCTCTGAATGCCTTCTGTTCCTCAGGAGAAAGGCCATTTATTTCCTCTTCAATTTTTGCAGATATACATACGGCAGGAGCAGAGTCATTGCTCTCTTTAAGAATACCGGCTTTTATTTCTTCAGATCTTTCTATATCTTCCTCCGATATATTGAAGACATAGAACTCAGGTTTAATAGTAAGGAGTTGAATGTTATTTAAAATCTCCAGTTCATTTTTATCGAAACTACCTTGCCGGAGAAGAGTTCCTTTTTCCAGTAAATCTCTTGCTTTAACATAAACCTCATGAAGTATTTTTGCTTCCTTTATCCCTGTCTGAGCTTTTTTATATATCTTTTCTATGAAATTTCTGACAGTTTCAAGGTCCTTCTCTATAAGTTCACTATGAATAATATTTATATCCTCTGACGGTGATACATTATGTTCCGATACTACGGAAGGTTCATTGAAACATCTTACCACATGTGCTATAGCATCAACTTCTCTTATAGCAGCAAGAAACTGATTCCCAAGTCCCTCGCCCCTGCTTGCCCCTTTAACAAGGCCAGCAATATCAACAAATTCCATAGACGTACAGGTTTTTTTACCGGGTTTTGCAACTTCTTCTATAATATCAAGCCTGGAATCTCTAAGAGGGACTATTCCTATATTAGGATTTATGGTACAGAAAGGGTAATTGGAAGCCTCCACGTTTATTGAGGTAAGTGCATTGAAAAGTGTCGATTTGCCCACATTGGGCAATCCTACAATACCACATTTAAAACCCATAAACATTCACCTTAACTTTCATAAAATCTTAATACAGCAACAGGTAAGTTCGTATCCATCTCACAGGTCTGTCCCTGTCCGGGCTCTTACGCAAAATCTATGATTCTGTTACAATGAAATCTGTTATTACAGTAATCTACAGTTTTGCATTTATTTAACTCCTTTGACGGCATATCTTTTGCTCCAGAGCCCGGACAGGGACAGGTGTATATGTTTAAAGTTTTTTGGACACTTTTTTACCTGGAGCTGTAATTAGTGCTTCTATCTTAATAGGTTAGATTTGTTATGTCAAATGAATGTTGGAAAGAGTGAAAAGAAGATTATATATACTTTAATTACTATTACATTATCCTCTCACCTCATTAAAATCCTCTTCAATGTTAACATTTTTTTAACAATCTACCATTGCTTTTTAATCCCGATAAAGATAAACTAATTAAAGAAAGATTTTAACTGAAAGGCTGTGATTTTGTGATAGTAGGAAGACATCACCATTCTCATAAACCAAAAAATAAACATTCCGGAAATAATTACAAAGAAAAAGATAATATGGTCTATGGGCCGAAGGATAGCAGTGCTTTATCTTCTTCCCAGGACACATCCTCTGATCCCACAAAAGAATTAGCTGAAATGAAGAAAAAAATGGAAGCTTCTCATACCGGACCAACCTCTTCAACAGCTACCCTTGAAAAAAGCGGTAAAACCGTAGAAATAGGAACTTTTAACCTGGAATGGCTCGGAGACAATAAGGAAAAACCCAGAACTGATGAAGATTATAAAAAGTTAGCCCAGGTTATAAAGGATACAGGAGCTGAGGTTCTTGGTGTTGAGGAAATAGGGAATGAAAAAGGGCTTAAAAAATTAATGGAAAATCTTCCAGGTTTTGATTATGTCTTAGGAACTACCGGTGTAAGGCCAAATGGGAAGAAACAGCTTTTAGGTGTAATATATAATAAAGAAAGAGCCCAGGTTGTGCCGGGATCATTAAGAGAACTTAAAGAAGCTCAGGTGCCCCATCTTATGGGAGATAATCATTTAAGAGCACCCCTTGTTGTAGATATGAAAGCTGATAACTTTGATTTTACACTGGTGGTAGTTCATTTTAAAGCCAGGATGGATGAACATACTAAAAAAATCAGAAATGAACAGGCAAGAATAGTAAATGAATGGATCAAAAAACAGGTTGCTACAAGTCCGGAGAAAGATATTATAGTAGTGGGAGATTGTAATGATTTTGTAAATAGTACATCTATGAAAACATTGAGTGACGGAATACTTCAGCTGACAACAGAAGAAGCAGCAGCAAAAGGAGAATTTTCTTTCATAAGCTTCAAGTCTCTTATTGACCAGATAGGAGTGACTATGGTAAACATAAACGGAGGTGCCATTGGAGGAGCTGTGGAAAAATATATTAAAGGTACAACTCATGTAGTGGACACTAAAAAATATCCCGGTTACAGGAAATGGGGTTCAGACCATAATCCGGTTATAGCATCTTTTAAAAGTGATAAACCGTAAAACGTGAAAAGGAGTGAGAAGTTAGAAGTGACATATCCATTACCCGTTACGCGTCACTTCATCACCTCTCACTTCTCACCTCTCACTATAGTATGAATTACAATCTAATTATCATAACAGGCCCTACAGCATCAGGGAAAACCGCTCTGGCTGTTAAAGTGGCCCACGCCTTAAATACAGAGATTATTTCTGCAGATTCCAGACAGGTTTATCGGGGTCTGGATATAGGTACGGGCAAAGATTTAAGAGAATATTATATTAATGGCTGTCTTATTCCGTATCATCTCATAGATATAGTAGACCCTTCGGAAAATTTTGATCTCTTCTGTTTTTATAAAAGATTTTTTGAACTCTTCAGAGGATTCCTTTCCAGGAGAAAAGTTCCAGTTCTGGCAGGAGGGACAGCTCTTTATATTCACTCCATTATAGCACGGTACAGACTCCTGGACGTTCCCACAAATAATAGTCTCAGGGAAGAAGTTTCTCATTACACCATGGAGAAATTAACTGACCTTTTAAAATCACTTCAATCGGAACTCCATAATATTACAGATCTGGAAGACAGGGAAAGACTCCTGAGAGCTATAGAGATTGCCGATTACCGAATAAAAAACCCCGGTGTCAGAGCTATGGGAGAAGATATAGATGTAAAACCTCTTATTATAGGCACTTACTGGGAAAGACCCCTGTTAAAAGAAAGAATAACAAAAAGACTCCTGGAAAGATTGAAAGAAGGTATGGTAGAAGAAGTAAAAACTCTTCATGAAAAGGGCTGTTCCTGGGAAAGACTCGAATATTTCGGCCTTGAGTATAAATATATCTCCCTTTATCTTCAGGGGAAACTTTCTTATGACGAAATGGTAAAGACTCTTAATATAAGGATTAATCAGTTTTCAAAAAAACAGATGGGATGGTTTCGAAAAATGGAAAGAGAAGGGTTTAAAATAAATTGGGTAGATAAGTCTCAGAGAGCCATAGATGCTATAGAAATAGCCCAGAAGGTAACAGGCAAAAAGGACAGCTATTTTTGATTGGCTGTCTTGTCGGTATTTCAGATAAATTCATTTAAACAGGAAGAATTATGGAGAGAAATAATAAGAGAAATAAAAAAAGACTTAAATGCAAAAAATACAGTAAAATTATTGAAATATATGATTTTTTCTGTAAAAAGGAATATATTTCAGATTAAGGAGGGAGAACTTATGAAGGAAATAAAAGAACTTTCCGAATATAATGAAAGTATAAATAAGCTTTTTGATGATGACTTTCTTGGAAAAATTCTACGCAATAAAGATGATGAAAGTATGAATAAATTATTTGATGATGAATTTCTTGGGCAGATTTTACGTAAGAAAGGTAAAGAATATCTCACCAATTTTTTATTTAATCTCATAAATCAGGATGAAGAAGTTAAA
>JAKJGF010000215.1 GCA_022704525.1 Bacillota bacterium
CAAACATTTCATTAACTGTCATAGCTTTCTTTTGCTGTTCAGGGGATAATTTATTATTACTACTTAAAGCCACGCCAAATTCCTGACGCTTTATATCCAGTTCCTGCCTGAGTTTTATACCCTCCTTTTCGCTTTTATAAAGGGTACTTTCAAATTTATTATGATCCTGTACACGAAGATCAATTTTCTTTTCAAGATCATTCAATTTCTGACTGAATATCTTATATTCATCAGATTTACTATCAAGCCCCTTAAGTCTCTCCTGCAGTTCCTGACGTTCGGTTCTGAAACTGTTCATCTCTTTGCTGTAATTTTTATTCTCCGTCTCTTTTCGTTCATATAAATTAGACAGTTTTTTATTAGAATCAGAAAGAGACTTTTCTTTCTGGGCAAGTTCTTGTCTCTGTGCCTCAGGAAGAAGAGCAATCATATTTTGATATTTCTGTTTGGTTTCCTTGAGATTCACCTCATATTTTAACATTAATTCCTGTTTCTTACCCATTAACTCCTTATAAGCAGGATCATTTTTACTTAAATTGGCCAGTTCTGAATCTATTTTGCCAATTTCTTCTTTTAAACCAAGGGTTTCCTGAAATTCCCTGTTACATGAACTATTAGCTTTTTCAAGGGCTTTTCTTGTTTCCTCAGGGAGAGAGGAAAGGAAAGAACTATCAAGCTTCACATCTGATGTTTTTAACTCTTCTAAAGAACTTTGTTCAAGAACCTGTCCCTCTACTTCAGTTGCTTTAGTTATTGCAGGGTCTGAAGAAGTTGTCCAGATAGATGAAGAAGAATCCCATATTGAATCACCTGAGCTGTACGAACTATATCCATAGCTACTACTACTTACCTGCTTACTTCCTGAAGAACTCCCACTGCTCACTGAAGAGCTTCCTCCACTGCTCCATAAAGAACTTCCTCCACTTGAAGAACTTCCTCCACTGCTTCCTGATTCTTTATTAGAAGACCCGTAAAGAGTATTCATAATTGAATCAATTACTAAACGATCAGTATCAGACAACATAGGCTTTAAGACTGACACTATTTCATCCTTATTAAACCCTAGTTTTTTCATCATCTTTATAGACTCTTCAAGGGACATTTCTTTCCCTTTGTTTTTTTCCAGTTCTTTCTTCAAGGCTTCTAATTTACTGGGAGGTTTAACTTTATCTTTTAATGTCAAAGCAATCTTATCAAAATTGGACAAAATCTTATCATCAATTTTAAGGGTGGGATTATTCTTTTCAGATGTCTCATTTGCTGAAGCAAATTCTTCTTTCTTCAGACCTATCTCCTGGGCAACTTTAAAGGCCTGTTCTTTAGTCAGCCCCGAATTCTGTAAAATATTGACTAACTCATCTCTGGAAACATTCTTCTTATCCCCTAACTGTTTCTTTATACTTTCTAATTGTTCGGAACTAATCTTAATTTTATTAGCATTCTTTAAGATTGCCTGCATTTCATCATCTTTAAGATTAAAGTTTTTCAGTTTCTCCTTTAATTCATCCTGAGTTAAGGACTTATTATTTAGTAAAGGTTTTATCTGTTCTAATTTATCTGCAGGAATCTTATCTTTTAATTTAGCCAGTGTTTTATCATCATAGCCATACCATGTAGTATCTTTAAGACCATTCAATTTATCTAACTTATTTTTATCAAATTCCAGAGTACTCCATCCTGCAAGGATTTTTTCTGTATTATCTTTTGCTACATCCCTTGTTTTTTCATCTCTGTTAAACAATTTTGCCTCTATATATTCATTAAGGGTATATTTAGAAGCTTCATCAATTACTTTTATATCCTTCCCAGATGCTTCTAGTATGGCAAGAGCACTATCTGCCTGACTTGTAATACCAGAGCCAAACCATTCTGAATACTCTTTCACCATATTACAGCTATTTTTATAATTCGCTAATTTCTGAGAAAATTCATTATTTTGCTCCTTTTCCTGATTCGCTAAATAAGTAAATAACTCAGGGTTCTTTTCATATAAGTATGTCCTCTTTTTTGAATCAGAGTATAAATCAATGTCATTCTGTATATAATCTTTATTTATTGCTCCATCCTTATATAACTTACCCTCTTTATCCAGTTTTGCCAGATAAACATACATACCATCTTCAGCCTTATCTGCTTTAAGTTCTGAAAGAGATTTCTTATCTAAATCCTTCTGGAGATTACTTAAATATCCATATAATTCTGGTTCGTTATTTTTTAACTTATTTCCATCTTTATAAGTATTAAGATCCTTTGAAATATCTAAGGTTGACAAATCACCTATCAATTTTCCATCTTTTTCTAACTTTTCCAGATATGAATATAATTTAGGGTCCTTTTCCTGTAATTCTTTTCGTTTATTATAAAAGTCAATTGCTGTTTCCGGGCTATTCAAAATCTCAGTTGGTGTTTTACCCTCTGTCTCTAATTGTTCTAAATATGAATATAACTTTGGATTATTATTTTTTAACTCTTCCCGTTTCGAAGGATCAAAATTCTCTTTACTTCCGTAAAGTTCTATGCCTTTATTCAGGTCTTCCTTGATAGCAGATGGATCTTTATTCTCCATACCCTTTATATATTCAAATAATTTACTGTTACCATAAAGATCCTTTCCATTACTCAAATCATTTTTTATCTCCTCTTCTGTTAATCCCTGTTTATTCTGCAGTATAGTTGTAATCACCTCAGAGGTGAATTTTTTCGAATCTTCTAAAGTTTTTTTAGAAATTTCAGGGAGAGCCTTCAGGTCGTTTAATATATCCTCGCTAAGTTTATCCGGTAAAGTCTGTAACTTATCTAAAGTTTTTTTCTTTATGAGATCATCAAGATAACCGGATAATTCAGGATTATTTTTCTGAAGTTCTTCAAACTTCTTTACTGTATCATAATTATCTATTGCAGCATTCTGTTCTTTTTTGGGTTCTTCCTGAAGCTGCTTTATAAGTAATGAAGTAAAGATATTATTTGTCGGATCAAGTTTTGTGTTTTTAGTTGCATCTTTATATTGATTAAGCTCATCATCTTTCAGGATACCTAATTTATTTAACTCAGTTAAATCTGTTTCTGAAATTACTACTTTATCTTTATTTAAGGAGGTCATTATATTATCATACTGCTCAGAATTCTCAAATTTTCCTTTCACATCATCTGCATTTAATTTATCAAGTAATTCTTTTTTTTGATTATTATCATTAATCTGCCACATTACCATATTTGACAGTCTGTCAGAAAGACTATCTGTATCACTTGTACCTATTAAATTACCCACTACATTACCCACTCCAGCCAATACATTACCCACATCATCTCTTGCCTTAGCAGCCTTTTCTATGATGTCCTTTGCTTCACTTAATTTACCCTGTTTTTCAAGAGTCTGCAGGAAATTAAACAAATCCTTATCTTTTGTTTCAAGAGTCTCTTGCCCTTCAGTAGAGCTGTATAACTTCAGCCCCTCTGCAAAGTATTCTTTTCTGTTTTCTCCTGAATATGTTGTGGCAAAATCACTACCTGATTGTTTCTTATTGTTATATAACTGCTGTATCTGATAATCTACATCCATAATACCGTAATTATCCATTATATGTCCTGCTTCGTGAACTGCTGTTCCCGGAGGCGCATCTTTAGAAAGAACTATTTTGGTGCCCTTAACAAATCCCTGAACACCCTCACCATCATCACCCATAGAAGCCATATCAGAAGTAACTGTTATGGTTGTCCCTATTCTTTTAGCATCTTCTAATTCTGTCCAGGCTATTTTAGAGTTTGCAAGTTCTTTTGTTACACTGGCTTCTGTCATAATATCTTCAAATGAATTACCAGTAGGAGGCACCATACCTACATACATACCTTTAACTGCATCGACTTTCTTTTCAGAAGCATAGGTCGAGGGATTAGAATTCTTTACAACTGTGTTAATTTCATCTTCACTGAAGCCATTATCCTTAAGCATATCAGTCAGGCTTTCTCTGGACATATCATTATTTTTCAGTGAATCTATAAACTTTAATTTGTCATCTACCGTTACTGTTTTAGACTGTCCATCCTTAGTTATTGTACCTTCTTTCAACTGTCCCTCCAGAGTAGTTCTTGTTTTCTCATCAACCCTGCAGGATTCCTGTAGATCTATAAGATTCAATTCTACTCCATATTCTTTTCTTTTACTGGACAGATCATTTCTTAGAGTTATAACTTCCTTTTCTTTTGCAAGGAAATCATCTTCAAACTTATTGTGAGTTTCGACCTTACCATCCATTTCTTTCTTAAAACTTTCTAACTCCAGACTAACTGTCCTGTACTCTTCTGAATTCTTATCCAGAGTTGAAAGTTTATCATTTAACTCTGTATATTTTATTTTAGCACCCAGCATATATGTATTATATTCGTCATTTTCTTTCTTTTTATTTTCTCCAGTAAATTTATAAAGTTCCTGTGATTTCTGTGCCAGTTCAATCTCTCTTTTCTGAAGCTCATCTCTCTCACTCTGGGGAAGATTTGATAACATTTCCTTATAACTCTTCTCTGCTTCAGACAGGGCACTCTTATACTCTGCTTGAAATTTAGCCTTTTCCTTATTTAATTCAATTATTCCGGGATCATTATCTGTAGCACCCTGTGATTTAAGAGTAGAAATCTTAGTATCTATCTTATTGAGTTCTTCTTTTGCAGCTAAAGCCTCACGGGTATCTTTCTCACACTTTTTCCGACTTTCATCCATATAATTCCTGGAAACCTGTTTAATTTTATTCACTGCCGCTTCGGATTCAGTTTCCGTGATACGCTTTCCACTCTTTTCATAACGCTCAAGGTCTTCTAGTTTAGATCCAAGAGCTATATTCATTTTGGTTTCCAGTTCACTGAACTGAGCTTCTGCTGTATTTTCATTCTTATCAACATCCAGGTTGCCTACAAACCGGGAATTAACTAATTTAAAATTTTTCTTTAATTCTTCAATATATTCTGAAGGAGGTTCCTGACCATTATTTTCACTTTTATATTTTTCCTTTGCTTTATCAAGAAGACTGGAAGAAATCTCCCCTCCATCTTTTCCTTTTAACCTGTCATTCTGCTGTCTGAGATTTATATATTCTCCTTCTTTTTCAGAAATAGCTTCCTTATGCTTCTTCTGTTCATTTTGAATATAGGAAAGCTTTTCATTTGCAGCATTATAGGTATCTGTAGCTTTTTGTTGTTCTTCTGCTGATAAGGTTTTATCATTCTTTTTCTGCTGTAATAAGGCAAGCTCATCAGTAAGTTTCTGTACACTGATTTCTGTAGTATTATTCTTTATTATCTCTCTTTCTTTTTCGCTGAATAGTTTTTCTAAATCAGACTGAGATAATAATTTATCTTTAAGCTCCTGAGAATTTAAAATCTTTAATTTATCTTCAACATCTTTATCCTTTGGCAAAGCATCTCTAATAAACATAATATCCTGCTCACTAAAGCCTTTATCTTTCAGGGCAGTCTGGAAATCATTTTCTGAAAAACTTTTACCTGACATTTCCTCCATTGTTGTGCCTAAAAGTTCCATTTTCTTAGTATCGCTTCCAAAAAACAGGTTTTCTTTTAAATTTTTTTGCAAGCTTTCTACATTGACTTCGCTAAGATTAACTTTAGATAATTCCTCTTTCAGACTATTTCTGGTCTCTTCATTAAGTTCAACCCATGTATCTTTATTTTCTTTATATAGGGAAGATAGTTGATCCCCTGTTTTTTTCAAATTTTCATCTGATACTTGAAGTAAAGGCACACCTGCTTTAAATTTCTCATAATTTTGATTTGCTGTTTCTGAAAGCCTTTTATATTCATTTTCTTTATTGGTAATTTCACCTGATATACCGGCTATTTTTGTATCTATAGTATTTTTGTCAAAAACTTCCCCTTCCTTAAACAGATTAAGTCTGGTAAGATCCTGACTGAGGAGGTTCTGTTCATTTTTTAATTTGTCAAGCTCAGCAACTTTAGCCTGATCTCCTTCTATAGCTTTAATCTTATCATCAAGTGTCTGAAAATTCTTAAGCAATGAAAGATTATTCTGTAATTTCTCCAGTTCCAGTTTTTTATTAAACGCATCATTAAAACTATTGTTATAAGTATCTCTTAAGGTCTGCTGCTCTCCTGATAATGTTACTGGCTGTTGTTGCACATTACCCATAGTACGCCATAAGCCCAGAGGATCATCTTTTGAATAGTTTTCTGTAATCTTAACGTCATTCCAGAAATTCTGGATCTTATCAGTTGCCCCTAATTCACTCTTTTGCTGAAACATGTTTACATAAGGAAATGACCTGGAGAAAGCATCTTCTCCCTGAATTTCCAGGGATCTACGCTGTCTGTAAAAATTCTGCATATCTTTATAAGCTGTAAAATCTTTACCCTGAAAGACATCTGATTGAGTATTCTTTTGCAGTAAGTTAAATTCATAATTATCTGATGATTTATTCTGTTCTGCACTGGCACTCTTAAGTAAACTGTTATAAATATTTGCATAAGGAGAATAAGGATTTACACAGAACATATTACGCCAGTCAAAAGGATTCATATAGGGTTTATCTGATGTCAAAGTTGTCTTATCCGCTGTATCTCTGGTAGAAACAGTTTCTTTAGACTCAGAGGTTCCAGCCCCATAGAGATAATTCTTATAAACAGAATCAAGAGGGCTCGAAATTTCCGTGTTTTTCTGCTCTGTGGCATTTAAATTTTCTGTTACCCAGGTAGAGGCAGATTTAGATTCTATTACTTCTGGCTTTGTTAAAGTTAAATTTGCATCTCTTATATAAGACATTTCAGGATTATATTCTGCTCTTAATAGAGGTTCTCTCAAAGAAAGCTCAGGTTTATATAACTGAACCGGTGTATCTGTATTTACACAGGATATTTCCGGTTTATATTTCGACATTAATAAAGGGTCTCTCAAAGAAATCTCAGGTTTATATAAAATGGAATCTAACTTCTCATAATACATTTCAGGTTTATATGCCCTTAATGAATCCTCTGCAACATAGGAAATTGAAGGTTTATACGGTGAAAATTCTTTTATTCGGGCAATTTCCTGCTGTACTGTCTGACTCGAAGTTAAAGGCATATTAAAAGGTATTGTAGTAAAACTTTTCTTATCACTTGGTGATTGCTGAATAGGTTTATCAGGTTCAAAAAGTATGGGTGATGCCAGTTCTTTTGTTCTTCTATTCGTTGGAGAATCGGTCATCCGGTTTAAATTCTTCAGAGTAGCTTCTTTTAGACTATATTTAGTCTTGAGGTATTCTTCAAGTTTTTCTTTATCATCACCGCGGGGTACAAGGGGATTAAAGAAATAATTTATTTTCTGTCCATCGTATTTATATTTTTTTCGCCCTGTTCTGGAAGGTCTGAGGCGGGCACCATTACCTTTAATATCTCCTTCTCCTTCACCGGTTACTTCTCCTGTATCATTCGATTTAATATCCTTCTCTTCTTCTTCCATATGAAAAAAATTCTTTATATCTCCTGTAACAAGACTTGCCAGCGCGCGCTGTTCCCTTGTAATGGGATAACTCAGAGAAGGATCAGACTTAAAAGAAGAAAATAAGGTTTCACTTTTTAAAAGTAAATCTTTCAAATCCATTGTTTTCGGTTGTCCCTGTTCCTGAGGTCTCCGAAGGGATAATTCATCTTTTAACTCTTTAAAGGTCATACGTAAACTGGTAAGAAGTTCTTTAAATTCTGCACCTTTTTCCTGACTTTTAACAAATTTTCCACCTGCCAGGGTCTGATCTGACTTTAAATCTGGAACCTTTTTACCAGTAATCTTTTTCTCATGTCCTTCCTGACCTGAAAGTGTTTTATCCTCGCTCTCTGTTTCTTTACTTTCCAGGCTCTTTTTTCTGTTATCTTCAGATTCTCTGGTTTTAAACTGACCTCTATTTGAAACCTCACGTTTAACAGCTTTTTTATAAACTCCCCTGTGTTTAATCTGTTTTTTGTCCGGACCTTCTGCTCTGGTATCTTTTTTATCCTCTTCCGATTCCTTCTCTTTAATATTCTGTTTTACAGGAGTCTCCACTTTCTGTGAAGAGGCAGGTTGTTGAGAAGATACATTTGCTTTAAGGTTTA
>JAKJGF010000406.1 GCA_022704525.1 Bacillota bacterium
TAAAAAATTTTGTCTTAAAGTTTCTCTACATACTCGTAACAGGTAAATAGTTACTTAATATTTTTCGGACATTACTTTTTGTACTTACTCTAATAGAAAAGCAGGAGCAGAAGATGCCCCTGCTAATATTTTATTTTTCTTATGAAAAATCTTCTATCTCTTTAATAAAGGTTTCTGCCTGTTTTTTTATTTCCTCATTTTCTGTCACTTTAACACAGTATCTCAAATGCTTGAGGGCAAGAAAAATCTTCTTCTTTTCTTTATAAAGAAGAGCTATTTCCATATGAACTTTTTCTTCACTCTTATTTATTTTAAGATATTCATTATAATAAGTGATGGCCTTATTAACATCTTTATTTTCCTTATATAATCGGGCAAGTTTTAGATATATTTCGACTTTCTCTGTTTCACCGGGATTTTCCGCTAACAGAGTCTCATATGTTTTTATTTTTTCTTCTGTATTACTTTCAGGCATTTCATTTATTTTTTGAAGAGATAAGATTTCAATCCTGGTAATGTAATTCTTTGCTTCTGAGAGTAATTCACTATTACTGGCTTTTTTTGCACATTTTTTGAGATATTCCAGAGCTTCCTTGTAGTTATTTTTTTCTTTATAAATTAAGGCTATCTCTAAATAATATTTAGCTTCATCCGGAGCGATAATAAGAATCTTTTTATAGTATGCCAGGGCTTTTTCAATCTCGCCTTTTTCTTTACATGTTTGAGCAAACTTAATAAGATTATTTATCTCATCAGAATTTTTATCTGAAGTCTCAGATATATCTTCTTCATCTAATCTTACTGTCTCAGATTTTGTTTCTATCTCATCGTCTTTCTCGAAACCATCTTCAATCTCTCTTACATAAAGGTTTGCTTTTTCTCTTAATTCTTCATCTTTAGAATATTTGATACATAATTTCAAATGTCTTAAAGATTTTAATATATTTTTTTTGTTTCTGTAAATTAGAGCTAAATTCAGATGGGCTTCACTGAAATCAGGTTTCAGTGACAGTGCCTTTTCAAATTGTTCCCGGGATTGGTCTAAATCGTTCTTTCTATAATAATTAAGTCCAAGGTTATTATAATGTTCAGCTTCATCTGATGATTGTTTTTCTATTGCAACTGATTTTTGTCCTTTATTATTTTCTTTTTCTTTAATTTCATCCAGAATTTCTCCGGCGTCGTCTAATATTTCTATACCTTTGTCAGAAAGGATAGCGTATAATTGTTCTACTTCTTCTTCTGAAAGCTCTTCATCTACATCCAGACCATTATCCAGAGTTTCATCAATCTCGTTATAAGTAAGGAATCTCTTTTTTTTACCTGTATTTATTAAAGTTTTTATAAGATTTTTAAATTTATTATAATTAATCATAAATTTTTCTAGTTTTTTAAGAAATTTAAGTGATTACCATATTCGGGACATCTGTCATAATTTATCTTCTTTATATGAATATTATATCATATAATAGGTTTTTTATTGTTTGTATTTTAAAATTATTCTTTATCATTGTTATTTCTAGAACAGGTGGTTTCCCCAGATGTCCTGTGAAATTTCGGATTTAGTCTTTCCTGCTGTAATTCTGATAATCTGAAATGGTACAGGACATCTGAAATC
>JAKJGF010000216.1 GCA_022704525.1 Bacillota bacterium
CGGTACTTAGTACCGCTCCAGATAAAAAAGTATCCAAAAAATTTTAAATATACACACCTGTCCCTGTCCGGGCTCTGGAGCAAAAGATATGCCGTCAAAGGAGAAAGTTATAACTTTAAATAAATACAAAACTGTATATTCTGTAATAACAGATTTCATTGTAACAGGATCATAGATTTTGCGTAAGAGCCCGGACAGGGACAGGCTTGCGAGATGGATACTAATTGCCTGTTACGGTACTTAGAAATATAATATTAAGATATAAGCAGGTGTTTTTATATGCCAATATACGAATATGAATGTAAAAAATGTTTAAAGAGATTTGAAAAATTTCTGAAGATAAGAGAAGATAAAACAAAAGTCAAATGTCCTGACTGTGAAGGAACAGACCTGGAGAAACTTATATCAAGCTTTATCTCTAAAAGTTCTGGTTCTTCTGATAAATCATGCGGGTCTTCAGGTTTTTCCTGAGCATCCAGAAATTGAAGATCCGTGTAGATCTGTAAGTTAACTGAAATATATGATTTTTGTTGAACAGCATTATGATTATTTATTATAATTTTAATAATTAGGTACAAAGATATTTTGTAAAAATATTATAATATTTTGAAGAAAATGTTAGTGAGTAATTGGCTCACTCATAAATAAACTTTACGGAGGTGTTTTAACAAATGTTTGTAAAACAGTATTATGTGAAGGGTCTTGCCCATGTATCTTATCTTCTGGGAGGAAAGGAATGCTGTGCCATAATAGACCCAAAACGTGATGTTCAGGAGTATATCGATGATGCCAAGGATATGGGATATACAATTACCCATATCCTGGAAACCCATCTCCATGCAGATTTTATCTCAGGTCATATAGAACTTGCTAAAAAAACAGGAGCAAAAATAATAGCGCCGAAGGCTTCAAACTGCAAATTCCCCCATGAAACAGTATTAGATGGCGATGAATTTCAAATTGAACATTTGAAATTGAAAGTTATTTCAACACCTGGCCATACACCTGACGGTGTCTGCTATCTTGTAACAGATACATCCAGAGGGGAAGAACCCTGTGGACTTTTCAGTGGAGATACACTTTTTGTAGGTGATGTGGGTAGACCTGATCTGTTTCCCGGTATGGCAGACGAATTGGCAGAAAAACTCTTTAACAGTTTGAAGAAACTTATGGAACTACCAGATTTCGTAGAAGTCTATCCTGCTCACGGAGCAGGTTCACTCTGTGGTAAAGCTATGAGTGCAAAGAGAACATCTACTATAGGATATGAAAGAAGATATAATAAATCATTGAAACCTTTTGCTCTGGAAGATTTTAAAAAATTACTTCTTGCTGAAATGCCAGCGGCACCGGATCATTTTTCAAGATGTTCTGCTACAAACGGTGAAGGTCCGGCTATTACAGAAGAATTACCTTCCGTGAAAGCTCTCTCTCCAAAGGAATTTAATAAAGCCATAGAAAAAGGATGTCTTGTCCTGGATACAAGATCTGTTGCGGCTTTCGGAGGTCAACATATCCCCGGCTCTATTCATAATCCTATTACAGGTAATTTTCAGACCTTTGCAGGATGGATATTACCTGTAGACAGAAACTTACTTCTTGTAGTGGAAACAAAAGAAGATTTATGTAATGCCCTTATACAATTAAGAAGAGTGGGTTTGGATAAAGTGGAGGGATGGCTCGATGGAGGACTTCAACAATGGGCAAATGCAGGTTTTCCTGTAGAAGGTATAAAGCAGATGTCCGTTTATGAAGTAAGGGATATGTGTAACAAACAGAACTTCACTTTACTTGATGTAAGGGCAAAAGGAGAATTTCAGAGTTTTCATATTGAAGGAGCTCTCCATATGGCGGCACCTGATACAAGGACAGGTTATAAGGATATTACAGGGGAGCCTGTTATATGTATATGCAGTACAGGGCAACGCTCCAGTATGGCAGCAAGTATATTAAAAGCTAAAGGTATAAAGAATGTGGCAAATATTGCCGGAGGAGTTACTGCCTGGGCAGCAGCAGGATTTACTGAAAGTTGTCCCATATGTCAGAATGTTCATGGGCCGAAGATTTAGATTTTAACGCGTGACTGTTAAGAGGTGACAGGATGGAAATTCTGTTATGTTTTGACTGTCACGTGTTATGATTCTTTTATGAATCCTTTCTTCTTTTTTGGCATCTATATATTTAGTTGTAATTGATGAGAAGATAAGCTATCATATGTTACCATCAAGAGGTGTATAAAATGTTTGAAACTATTTTTGTAAGTGTCTGGCCCTGGTGGGCAGGAGGTGTTGCTATAGGTTTATTTATCTTTCTATTTTTTATCTTTACAGGTAATCCACTGGGAGTATCTACAGGATGTGTAAATCTATGCAAAATAACTCTTCCTACAAAAGGGCTAAAATTTTTTGAAAAGGAAGCTTTTAAGAACAAATTCGACTGGCGTTTTTTATTTGTAATGGGTCTTATTATAGGGGGATTGCTTTCAATAACTTTAGGAAAGGATCTTACCTTTAATTTCGAAAAAGGTTTTACTATGCTGGCAACGATCTTCCCTGGTTATTTAAAATATGTAATGTTATTTGCAGGCGGTATTCTGGTAGGTTTTGGAGCGAGATTTGCAGGAGGTTGTACATCAGGTCATGGCATAGTAGGTAATGCCCAGTTTTTATTACCAAGTTTTATTTCAACTATATGTTTTATGATAGGTGGATTTCTTATGATGAATATTTTGTTTAGAGTAATTGGGGTGCATTAAAGATGAATATATTAAATCTATTTTTCGGAATTTTATTTGGTTTTATACTCTCAAGAGTTGGTGCAACACAATATGATTTTATAGCAAATATGTTTTTACTTAAAAATCTTCATTTAATGGGAGTAATAGGAAGTGGAATAATAGCAGGTGCCATAGGTATTCAAATAATAAAAAGAGCACATCTGAAAACAATAACAGGTGAAGAGATAAAAATAACACCTAAAGATCGTCACTGGGGTAATGTAATAGGAGGTCTTATATTCGGCCTTGGCTGGGGTGTTACAGGATCCTGTCCCGGTACCATATTGACCCAGCTTGGAGAGGGAAAGCTTGCAGCACTGTTTACTCTGGCAGGTATGATACTTGGTACCTATCTTTTTGGTATCTTTTATCCTAAACTGGAAAATTTTGTGACTCCAAAGAAGTGAGAGGTTAACAGCAACTGGAGATAAAATATTGTTTTAATCTTCATCTGTATTACGTATTACGACATAAGGAGAATATCTTTACTTGAATCTAGAAACTTCAAAACCGGCTAATAAAATATTTTCTATATTTCCTCTTTTAGATTCTCTTAGAAATTACAGTAAAGAGGATTTTACGGGAGACCTTACAGCAGGGCTTACTATTGCAGTTTTATTAATACCTCAGGGTATGGCCTATGCTATGATTGCCGGTCTTCCTCCTGTTGCAGGTCTTTATGCATCTATAGTGCCTGTAGCTATTTATGCCATTATGGGAACCTCAAGACAGCTTTCCGTGGGACCTGTGGCAATAATTTCACTTCTAGTGGCTTCTTCTCTGGCAGAACTTAATCTCACAGGGGATGAATATATGGTTTATGCTATAGTACTCGCTCTTCTGTCAGGTCTATTACTTTTATTAATGGGTTTATTCAGAATAGGCTTTCTGGATAATTTTCTTTCCCATTCTATGATAAGTGGTTATACATCTGCTGCTGCTATTATTATCGGAATGAGTCAGTTAAAACATCTTACAGGGTTAAAACTTCAAGATCATCATATAGTTTTTGTAACACTCTATGAAACAATTAAACAGTTTAATGAGATAAATTGGATTACATTTATTACAGGTATTATAAGTATAGGAATAATTTATTTGTTGAAAAACATAAATAAAAAAATCCCCGGTGCCCTTATAGCAATAGTGTTGGGTATGTTAACAGTTTATTACGGAGGGCTTTCTGCAAGTATTTCTGTTATAGGAGATGTACCAAAAGGTTTTCCACCTTTCAGGATACAAGAACTTGATTTTAAGATTATTTCAGATTTATTTATAGTAGCTCTTATTATAGGGGTGGTGGGATTTATGGAATCCATCTCTGTTGCAAAAGCAATTGCTACAAGGACAAGACATAATATAGACGCAAATAAAGAATTGATTGGTCTGGGGCTTGCAAATATAGGGGGTTCCTTCTTTAGTGCCTATCCTGTAACGGGAGGTTTTTCAAGAACAGCAGTAAATTATGAAGCAGGTGCCAGAACAGGTATGGCTTCCATTATTACAGCAGTTTTTATTGCTATTACTGTAGTATTTTTTACTCCCTATCTTTACTATATACCCAAGGTCTGTCTTGCTGCGGTAATTATGGTGGCAGTTATAGGGCTTATAGATATAAAAGGGGCTAACCACACTTTTAAAGTTAATAGAAAAGATGGCTATGTCCTTGTAATTACATTCCTTACAACCCTTCTCATAGGTGTGGAACAGGGTATTTTAGTAGGTGTAATTACGTCTCTTGCTCTTTTTATATGGAGAACGGCAAGACCTCATGTGGCAGTTCTTGGTAAAATGCCTGAGAGTGATGAAATATACAGAAATGTAGAAAGATTTCCTGAAGCAGTAACGTGGCCACATATCGGTATTTTACGTGTTGATGCTTCTTTATATTTTGCAAATGTCAGGTTTCTTGAAAATAAAGTAATTCAATTATTATCAGAAAAAAAAGAAATGAAATATTTTATACTCGATGGAAGTGGTATAAATGATATAGATGCTTCCGGGGAGGAAACTCTGAGAGGGATTGTAAGCAATTTGAAGATTCAGGGTTGTAAGTTTTATATAGCATCCTTAAAAGGGCCTGTAAGAGATGTCCTTACTAATGCCGGATTTTATAATTTTCTCGGGCAAGATTATTTCTTTGATACTATTTCACAGGCAGTGAAAAAAATAAATGGAGTGTAGATTATGTTCACTATTGTACTTTATATACTTCTTGGTCTGGTTGCAGGATTTACCAGTGGCCTCATAGGTATAGGTGGAGGGGTAATTATAGTTCCTGCTCTTGTTTTTTTGTTCGGTCTTTCTCAGCATAAAGCCCAGGGAACAACTCTGGCTCTACTTATTCCACCTATTGGTCTTCTTGCGGTATGGACTTATTTTAAACAGGGTTATGTGGATTTTAAAATAGCGATTTTTATATGTATAGGTTTTTTTTTAGGGGGATTTCTGGGAGCGAAGTTTGCCACCAGTTTATCCACTAATGTTCTGGAAAAAATATTCGGTATAGCTCTTATATTACTCGGATTGAAAATGTTATTGAAACATTAGGAGGTGAGAAATAACAATTATCCCTGAGGGGATTATAAAAAAAGTAATAGTTAAACACAGGTATCTTTTGTAAATATAATCCTTATAGGACAGATGTTCTCTTCAACAGTAGATGAACTATCGGGTAATCCTGGATGAAGGATTTAGAGTAAATGTTTAGATTTTTAATAGCTAATAAAAACCGGTTTGCAAATTTCTATAACAATTTATATCTAAGGAGGTAGCAATGTTTAAAAAATATAATGTATGGCTTATACTGGTATGTGCTCTTCTTATGATCAATCTTTTTCTAACATGTGCAAGGGGAGAAGAAAATAAAGTTGATTGTATCGAACCAGCAAAAGGACCTGTAACAAACCTGGAATTAAAGCAGGATGCTCTCTTTCCAAAACAGGAAGTACAGGTAACGGCAAAAGTGGGAAAAGTTGCCCCTGACTTTGAAGCTTCTGCTTATGTAAAGGGAGAATTTAAAAACATAAAACTCTCGGATTATAAGGGTAAATGGGTGGTTTTATGTTTTTATCCTGGTGATTTTACCTTTGTATGACCAACTGAACTGTCGGCAGTTGCCGTCAAGTACAATGAGATTAAAGCTATGGATGTAGAGATACTGTCAGTGAGTACAGACAGTCGTTTTGTTCATAAAATATGGCAGGAAGAAGAATTATCGAAAATGGTGGAAGGTGGAGTTCCATTCCCAATGCTTACAGATGGAGGAGGAAAAATAGGTAGAGTATATGGTGTATATGATGAAGCAGGGGGAGTTGATATAAGAGGACGTTTCATTATAGATCCTGATGGAGTTATTCAGGCAATGGAAGTTCTTACTCCGAGCGTGGGAAGGAATGTTTCGGAATTTATTCGTCAGATTAAAGCTTTTCAGCATGTCAGAAAGACAGGAGAAGTAATGCCTTCAGGATGGCAACCGGGGAAAGCAACTCTAAAACCATCCATTGATCTTACAGGGAAAGTATGGAAAATATGGAAACCTGAAGATGCTTTTTAAATACTGAATGAATTTTGTGAACCGGTTAAGGGCCAGGTAAAATATACCTGGCTTTTTTTATCCAGACAGATTTAGAGCCCTGTCCTTACTTATTCTAATACCATCTTAACTCTGAACTCTATCTGATGGCTTTTCTGAACACCAGGCTTAAATCTATCTCCAGACCTTCAAAACCATCAACCTTTATCTTATCGGATTTTGTATATACTTCAGGAGTTCCATAATTATCATTATTCTTCAGTGTATAAACATAAACTTCTTTCTCCTCTGGCTCTACAATCCAGTAATGCTTTACCCTGTTTCTTTCATAAAGCATTTTTTTCTTTAAACAATCTTTAGAAGCAGTAGAAGGAGAAAGAATTTCTATTACAATATCGGGAGCACCAAGACAACTTTTTTTGTCTTTTACTTTATCCTCATTACAGACAACAATAATATCAGGCTGAACAACATCAAATATCTCTTTATCATTCTTTTTCTTATCTTCAGGAAATCTGACATCTACAGGTGTAGCAAATACTTCACAGGTTTTATCGATTAAATAATTAGCTATTTGTCTGAATAATTCTCCTGATATTCTCTGATGATCCAGTACAGGAGCAGGACTCATATTATAAGGAACACCATCAATAAGCTCCCATCTTTCATCATCAGACCAGGTGAGATAATCTGCATAACTATATTTCTTATTTACATCTAATTTTCTTGCCACACTTTCCAACGGAATTCCTCCTTAATTGACCTTTTTCTATCCCTTCTTCTTTAAATTCTTTATATACCCCCTGTCATACGTAACACCTCCATCATTTTCCCTTTATTATCTTATCACGGTAGAACGTAAAATTCAATCTGAAAGAAATATAAAAAAATAAATAAAAATTTTTCGGGAAATTGTAATTTTTTAACTCTTATATTTATAGAAGAACTTTATATGTCTTATAAATTTTTATTATTCAGTAAAATTGAATAAATTTATTTTAAGTGAACTGAAGGTGATTGATATATTAAAAGAGATAGGGATTTTGCTTTATTATGTCGAATAAAAATATATTAATAAAGAAATTGTAATACCATCTTTTTGATTTACCGTGGTAAGCATAAATAATACATAGAGGAGGTAATTTTTTGAATTTTTTAGTCTCTGCTTGATTGCGGATAAAAGTATTACAGTTGTTTTGTATTTCTTACCGTAATGATTATCAAAAGGAGGAGTCGTGTTTTGAAGTTCAGTAGAAATTTTTTGATAGGTTTTATATTACTTTTATGTGTTTCCCTGTACGGAATAATAAATCTGACAGGCTGCTGTACTTTAGCGGCTTTTGTTTCATCAATCTTCGGTTCTCAGGGAGGATTTGTCTTTATTCCCTTTCTTTCGGAAGATAAAATTTCCGCCCATCAATCAGTAACATCAACCGGTATGGTAGTTCTTTACAGCAATGATCCTCCGTCGGACTATCATGCGGCCGAAGGAGCGACTGTAACAATCGGCGGCGTAAAAGGTACTACAGACGGACAAGGTTACTTCAATCTCTCCGGTCTTCCTGCAGGATTGAATACTCTTACAGTGGAATACGGTTCTTTTGTTTCTATAGAGCAGTCTGTAGTTGTGGCAGACCCGAATGGTTCATCTGTATCATTTTCTGGTTTTAAAGTAATCCCTGAGAGGCTTCTGTGTCCTGTGGGTATAGGAGGAA
>JAKJGF010000407.1 GCA_022704525.1 Bacillota bacterium
CCTTGCTACCCCTCAGGAAGAAGACATACTCATCTATGAGAGACCAGATAAAAAAGAATATTCCTTTTCTCCTGCCGTAACAGATGATGATAAATATCTTTTACTCTATGTTGCCCATGGATGTATACAGAAGAATCGTATTTATTATCGTGAACTTGAAAGTGATGGGCCTTTTATAAAGCTCCTGGATAATGGAGATGCCCTGTATTATCCTCTTGATAATACAGATGAATTATTTTATTTTCATACCGATTTAAATGCTCCAAAGGGCCGTATTATTGCTATAGATATAAAGAAACCTGAAAAGGAACACTGGATAGAGGTTGTGCCACAGCAGGAAGAGACAATAGAATTTGCAAGGATGATAAATAATCAGTTTGTTATAGGTTATGTCCATCATGCCCATAATATATTAAAGTTATATAATCTGGATGGCACCTTTGATAAAGAAGTAAACTTACCGGATATGGGAACAGTTCAGATGGACTTTTCCGGTATCCCCGGAAGAAGAGAAGATACGGAAATGTTCTTTCCTTTTCAGTCTTTTTTATATCCTCCCTGTATCTTTCATTATGATTTTAAAACTGGTACTATGAAGAAATTTTTTGAATCAGAGGTTAATTTTTCCCCTTCTAGATATGAAACAAAACAGGTTTTTTATTCCTCTAAAGATGGAACAAAGATTCCTATGTTTATAATACATAAAAAAGGAGTGAAACTTGACGGAAATAACCCTGTTTTACTGGGTGGTTACGGAGGTTTTAATATAAGTCTTACTCCGGGATTTAATGTGATGCGGCTTGTGTGGCTTGAACATGGCGGTATATCTGCAGTGGCCAATCTTCGTGGCGGAGGAGAATATGGAGAAGAGTGGCACAGAGAAGGTATGCTTGAGAAAAAGCAGAATGTTTTTGATGATTTTATCGCTGCTGCCGAATATCTTATAGAGAATAAATATACACATTCTGCAAAGTTAGCCATAGCAGGAGGAAGTAATGGAGGATTACTCGTATCTGCCTGTATGGTACAGCGTCCTTCTCTCTTCGGTGCAGTTATATGCAGTGTTCCTCTTACAGATATGTTGCGGTACCATAAATTTACCGTAGGTCATCGCTGGATTCCCGAATATGGAAATCCTGAAGAAAATCCGAAACATTTTAAATTTATCCATGCCTATTCACCATTACATAATATAAAAGAAAGTGTAAACTATCCTCCTTTACTTATAGTAACGGCAGATACTGATGATAGAGTTGTGCCGGGTCACGCGAAAAAATTTATGGCTACCCTTCAGGAAAAGTCTAACGGTAAGGCAAGGGCCTTTATAAGGATAGAAACAAAAGCAGGCCACGGTCAGGGAAAACCCACTTCCAAGCTCATTGATGAACAGTCTGATATATATGCTTTTCTCTTTAATATATTTAACCTGGAGTGGAAGGAGAAAAATATTGAGATTAGAATATAATAAACAGGTTTTTTATGAATAAAATTTTATTGTAGAAAGGAAGATTTTGTGAAAAGACATTTTTTACTTCTTATTTGTATCTTTATTTTCCTCGGTTTTATAACAGGTTGCGGAGATGATAATGGTACAACAATAATAGTTCCCACAAC
>JAKJGF010000217.1 GCA_022704525.1 Bacillota bacterium
TGATAATATAGCTGAAATATGTGCTCAGGAAGGAAGAATTCTGATAAGTTTAGATCTGGATTTTACAGATATTCGTGTTTATCCGCCATGCAAATTTCCAGGTTTTATAGTTTTTCGTGTCTATAGACAGGATAAATACCATTTACTCAGCCTTTTGACAGAGCTAATTCCTTTATTAAAAAAAGAACCTTTAAATCATCAGTTATGGATTGTTGAAGAGGATCGACTGAGGATAAGAGATTAGTTTTAATTGCTTCCGGGATTTATTATGGAAATAACTTTTTACAGATTAATATTTAATACAATGGAGAGTGCCAGAGAGATTTCCTTCATTTTTTCTTTAGAAAGTTTGCCTGTTTTCTGTGTAAATCTCTCCCCGGATAATGAACGAATTTGAAATGTATCCGCTAACCATAGAAGTCCTCACTATCAAGTGCTGTAAATATAGTAAGTTCTTTGTCGGTATTGTAATCTTCCAGCAGAACTTCTGCCGCTTCAGTTAATCTTTTTTTCCTGTCCTCTTTTATTTCTTTTCTCCTTTGCAGATCTTCTCTTATCATATTCAATGTTGATTTGAGAATTGATATACGTTCTTCATTTGAGAGATGTTTAAGTTCTTCCAGAATTTGTTTCTGAGTCATCAGAATGCACCTCTTTTAAGGTATATATCCTGAGAAAATTATAACATGTTAATCAGGACAAAACAAAAAAGATCTTAAGTAAACCCTGGTTGGTTTTGACAAAACAGGTATAAGAGATATAAAGCAATTTTTAAATATTGACATAGTAAAGAAATCCTTCTAAAATAAAAGACTAAAAAATAATATAGGGTATAAAAAAATGAAATCAGTATCTAGAGAAAAAACGATAAAAGCATTGGTTCATACTGCAGTTGAAGCTTTTGCTGAAGGTTTTAAAGCAAGGCATGAAGGAGAAGTAGATGACCCTGATGGTACTATAAATATGAAAATACATAACGTTTTATAGCTGCTTTAGGAAGCGAAGTTCAGTATTATACTGCATTAGTCCGTTCTTTAGACAGTTCCCTTGGAAATATGTTAGAGAAACTTGCCATAAATATAGCAAAGTTATTTTTTGAAGTAAGACAAAATGTGGAAGGGCCTTTAAGCATTGAACAGACAAGTCAAATAGCTGAACTATTGGAAAAATATAAAAGACATGAAAAAAGTCCTGAAATAAAAGATTATGAAATTTTACGTAAAAAATCAGATTCATCATTAAAAACCAAACGTCATGACAGTGACTATTATCTGATTGATCAAAAAACAGGTTCTCATTACTTAATAGAGCTTAAAATAGGCGGAGATCTCGATAATAAGAAAGCCAGATCTGAGGAAGAAGCAATTTTAGAACAATATGCTATTTTATCTAATACTCTTTCATCTGAAACGCCGATGAAGATTTATTTTGCCACTGCTTATAATAGATTCGGAGAAGGTAAACCCTGGAAACAGGAGAGGGTAAGGCAGTTCTTCTCAGATGAGGAATTACTTATCGGTAAAGATTTCTGGAATTTTATATGCCAGAGTGAAGATGGTTATGACCTGGTTTTAGAAGCTTATCGTGAAAGTGCATATTTAATTAAAAACTCTTTAAACTCAATAAAAGACACATATTTAGGTTAGAAAGGATGTATTACAGTTGACTTCATTGATTAAATGGCCGGGAGGAAAGTCCAGAGAATATAAAAATATTGATAGTCTTATACCGGCTTACCGCAGATATATTGAACCATTTTTTGGTGGAGGAGCTATATTTTTTCAGTTAAGACCTGAATATGCTTTAATAAATGATATTTCTAAAAATTTGATACATTTTTATTCTTTCATTAAATCTAATAATAACAGCTTTAAACATGCTATATATGCCTATGAAAAATACTGGAGAATTTTAAGTGATTATATAAATGCCGTGTATGATAAAGTTTATAACAGTTATATAAAATATAGAATTAATGGACTTGATGATAATAGATTAACCTGTAATATTAATGAGATACTAAATACAAGTATAAAATTATTTAATAAATTATTTGATGAAGATTTTACTCTGAGTAATAATGAATTATTAAAGGAGATTTCCGAAAATTTAAGAGATAAACTCGGGAGAATGAAAGAACTGGAAATAAAAAAACAGTCCCCTTTATCAGATGAAGATATAAGAGATAATATTGAAACAGGCTTTAGAAGTGGTTTTTATATGCATTTCAGAAATATATACAATGATATTATTCTTAATAGAAACCATTCAAAGAAGCTTTCACAGGAAGAAAAGACGGCAAATTTTTATTTTATAAGAGAATACTGTTATGGCTCAATGTTTCGCTATAATGCTTCTGGAGAATTTAACATTCCCTATGGAGGAATAGCTTATAATAAAAAAGATTTTAAGAAAAAAGTAGATAATCTTTTTAGCTCCGAGGTTATTAAATTACTTCAGAATACGGAAGTTTATAACCTTGATTTCGAGGAATTTTTAAATAAGTTAAAGCCGGATGAAGAAGATTTTATGTTCCTGGATCCGCCCTACGATACTGATTTTTCTGATTATGAAAGCAGGAGTTTTAATCAGGGTGATCAGGAAAGGCTTGCCCGTTTTCTTTACAATACTAAAGGGAAGTTTATTTTGATAATAAAAGCTACTCCTTTTATATCCGGCCTTTATACTGATAGACCCGGTATAAGGGTATTGAATTTTGATAAGCAATATACCTATAATGTAAGGGGCCGGAATGACAGAGATGTTAACCATCTTATTATTACGAATATAGAAGAGAGTAATGGAAATACAGGTTTAGCCTGGGAAAATAGAACTTTTGACTGGTGAAATAGAAACATTGGAGGGTCTTTATAATGAATAATACTTTTATTTCTGTCCTGGGTACAAATAATTATCTGGAATGTAGATATAATAATGGTGGTATAGTGAAATATATCCAGGAGGATTTAATTAAAAGATATTGTATTGACCGGAATGAAGTTGATGAAATAAGGATTTTTTTGACTAAAGAAGCCAGAACTAAAAACTGGGAAGATATTGGATTGGACAGATAAAGAATTTCGTGAAGTTGTTTCAGGGTCATTTGCAATTTTGTCTCAGGAGATTTCTGAAGATAAATGGGCAGGTGCGGCAAGAAGTAACCCTGACCTTACTAAAACTATATTAAATCATGAAATAACACTCAAATTGAAGAAAGATTATGATAAACTTACGTCCTTAAGAAATGACGTACATCATGCCGGATATCTTAAGGACAATAAGAAATATTCAAATATATATTCCAGTGTATATAAGATATTTGATGAGGTAAAAAAGAAATTATTTAACTAATTAAC
The DNA here is from genome assembly GCA_022704525.1 of Bacillota bacterium. Taxonomy (GTDB): domain Bacteria; phylum Vulcanimicrobiota; class SpSt-956; order SpSt-956; family JAKJGF01; genus JAKJGF01. The sequence continues at coordinate 3,357 of JAKJGF010000217.1, forward strand.
TAAGGATTCTTATTTACTTCCGGCTCCATACCATAGTGTCTTAAGATTAATTTTTTATCTTTATAGATGCAGCTAACCCTTTTGCCCTGTGATATTCTGAAATGATCAAGAGGAAACCCATCTGCTTCTTGTGATTTATATTTATTATACCATTAATGCCATTCCTGAAAGAAGTTGATAAGAGAAAAAATAATGTTATAATAAAGTCATTACATTCAGGAAGGTGTTCTGTTGAAAATTTTCTATTATACCCCTTTTTTCACCTGTGTCAGAGATTACCTTGTAGAAAAAGGTATTGAAGTCATAAAAGAGGGGAAAAAAGCCATATATATTCTCCCTTCCCGTGAAGCCATATTCGATGTGAGAAAGAAATTCCTCGCCGCCTCCGGAAACCTGATAAATACGTCTGTCTTCAGTTTCAGCGACCTTGCCGGCGAACTGGCAGGGAAAAAGACTATCACTGAAGATGTTTCCCTCCTTATAATCAGAAATATTCTGAACAACAGGGAAGACGGCTTTTTTAAAGGTGTAAAAAACAGACCCGGTTTTGTCACATCCCTTTACGGTGTCATAAAAAGGCTTAAGAGATTGAACCTGTCTTCTGATAAGCTGGATCAGGTAAAATATAATTTCACCGGGTTAATGCCTGAAAAACTCGATTTTATCCGCTCAGTTTACGAAGAATATGAAAGATACAAAGAAAAGGAATCTCTATACGATCTGAATGATATGCCTTCTGTAGCTCTGAAGAAAATAAAATATGCTCCTCTTTTGTTTCAAACAGGCATTATAGTCATTGACGGCTATATAAACATAGACCCTGTCGATAAATTCATGATGAAAACCATATCTAAATATTATCCTGACATAGATTTCTATTGCTCCATACCTTTTAAGAATTCATATAATGAAGAATTCATAAAGAGTGAAATTATAAAAGACCTTAAAGATCTGGGATTTATATACAGTAATAAGACATTTCCCGAAAAAAAAGCAAATCCTTCCATAAAATCCCTCTGTGAATATCTATATTCCGATGAAACAGTATTAAAAGGCGATGTGAGAGGAGTAAAAATCTCAAACAGCCCATGTATTGACCATGAGGTAAGGGAAATGGCAGGTCTTATAAAGAAAAAAATCCTGTCAGGAGAAACAGTTCCGGAGAAAATTGCCATTTATGTGAAAAATATAAATGAATACAGCAATGCTTTTGAGGAAATATTTAACGAATTGAATATACCTGTCCTGGCAACATGGAAGAAACTACTCATAGAAGTCCCTTTAATAAAGGATTTTCTCGGTTTATTGAATATTTATATAAAAGGAAGAGAACACGAAGGCATAAGGAATATTTTTTCTTCAATATATCTCCTTCCTTCTGATATACTTGAAAAACTTGATGGTAAAAGTGATAAAATCCCTTTAAAGAGGATCTTTACAGGTAAAGATCCTTCAGAGTATCCTGATAAATTCTCGCATATTATAAAGGAATATTGTCCTGATCTGGATTTTTCAGCTTTTATCGATATTATTTCTTCACTCAACCCTTCCGGCTCCGATACAAAAGAAGCATATCTCACGAAACTTATTGAGGTAGCAGACAGGCTGGATCTGAAGGGAAATATAATAAACCTGTACCTCCAGGGAATTATAGAGGGAAAGAATTTCACGAGAGATATAAAAGCCCTGGATTCTCTGAAAACCATCATGTCGGAAATAATTGAAATAGAGAAAAAATACAATCTCTTATCTGAAGGCTTTACTGTGGAACAGATTTATGAAGAACTGGTTGAATGGGCCTCTGTTGAAAGAGGGAAAACAGCAAAAGACACGGGAGGCGTGAGGATATTAAACACAGATCTTGCCAGAGGCCAGTATTATGACATTGTATTTATGCCGGGAGTAAATGAAGGTATCTTCCCCTCAGTGTTATCCGAAAATCCTCTCTTTGACAGCGGCGAACATGATCTGTTTATGTCACAGCATATAAATCTGATAAATAAAAAATGGGAGCTTGAAAGGGAAAAGATAAGATTTAATCTATGTATGGCAACAGCAACGGAAGAACTTTATATATCATACAGAACATGTGATGAAAAAGGGGAATATATGATAAAATCTTCTTTCCTTGACGATCTTTCTTCCTTAATAGATGAAGAGCTTCTGAAAGCTTTAACACATCAAAAAATTTATATGAGAAACAGATTTGAGCCGAGAAAAGAACCTCAGAGCCATAAAGAAATGCTCAGAAAGACAATTCATTATATATGGAAAGACCAGTCATCCAGTGTTGATAATACAGTCTGCAGTGAAGAAATACTGGATTATATAAACCATGCCGCCATAATGGAATACGGGAGACAGGAAAACCCTTTCTTCGACTCTTATGACGGTATTGTGACAGAACCATCGCCACTGAAGAATAAATACTCTTTTACTCCTTCCCGGTTTAATTCATACAGTTCCTGTCCTTTTAAATATTTTATGGAAAGAGTGCTCGCCATAACGGTTGATGATGAAAATGAACCTGATGAAAGGAAGATAGGTTCTTTTTACCATGAAATCCTGAAGGATTACTATAAGGATAACAGCTGCTATGACAGGGAAAAACTTTATTCCATTTTTGACAGAGTATTTAATGATACACTGAAAAGACTTTATCATAATATAATGCCGGAAAAGCTCTGGCAGTTTATTAAAAAAGAATTTTTCTCAGTAATCAGTACCTTTATTGAAAATGATATAAAAAATCTTGAATATTACAGAGAAAAAACCGGGTTTACTATGAAGCCGTGTTTTCTGGAACATCCCTTTACCATAAAAGATGAAGAGAAAATGATAAGAGGTGTCGTAGATAGAGTTGATCTTGAAATGGATGAACAAAATTGTTTTACAGGAAGATTTATCATTTATGACTATAAGAATTCCTCTACAAAAGAGTTAAAGAATTCTGTTGAAGGTAAAGATTTTCAGCTTCCTCTGTATTACCTGGCTATAGGGGAACAGTTAAAAGACAAATTCCCTGATGTAAATCCTGAATGTATAGCCCTTCTTTATTACAGTATTAAAGAACATAAAAAAAGCGGTATTGTAAGAAGCGACATGAAGAAAAATATTTTCAACAGAGGCGGCCCTGGATATACTGTGGGAAAGGAAAATATGATTGTCCTTATGGAATATATTTCCCGCAAGACTTCCGAAGTGATAGAGAAGATAAAAAACGGAGTTTTTACGCTCCCATGCCTATGTCCTATGGAAAACAGTAAGTATCCCTGTGATTACAGAAAAATATGCAGATATGACAGATACAGAATTGCAGAGAAAGATATTTTAGAGAAGGAGATATAAAACATGATAGACAAAATTTGCAGGGATTATGATGTTAATACTGAACAGGCAGAAGCTCTGGACATAAAGATAAATACAGGTTTAAAGGCCGGCGCCGGTTCCGGTAAAACAAGAGTGCTTGCCAAAAGATTCTTCAAAATCTTAAAAGAAGCTCCTTTAATAGACATTGACTCTATTGTGGCCATAACCTTTACCAGAAAGGCTGCAGTGGAAATGAAGGAAAGGATAAGACTGGAAATATACAGGGAAATAAAAAAAGAACATGACAGAGATTTAAAATTAAAATGGAAAAAATTGAGGGATCTGATTACAACGGCAAATATAGATACGATACATGGTTTCTGCGCATCTATTATAAGAGACAATTTTGCCCCGGCCGGTATCGATCCTGCATTTACAGTTATAGAAGAAGCGGACTCTGCAGTAAAACTCCAGGAATTTACAGAAGAAGCTATTACGGAATATTTAGAGAATACGGCTAATGACAGTAAGATAAATCATATTCTGGATAAATACGGCACAGCAACTCTCGTGTCAGGTAAATTGAGAGATGATATTATAAGACTTTATTTTTCCATAAGGGGACATGGTGATTTTGAAAAAGAAATGGAGAAATGGAAAGATTCTTCATTTAATGAACTGACATCTATGGCAGTAAGCCTGTTAATAAATCTCCATGAAAAATATAAAGATTTCAAAAACAAAAAAAATGTTCTTGATTTCAATGATCTTGAAATAATGACAGAAAAACTTCTGGAAAACCATGGGATAAAAGAGAGGTATTTTCAGAGATTCAGATATTTCCTTGTAGATGAATTTCAGGATGTAAATCCCATACAGGAACGGATACTTTCGGGACTTACGGAACAAAATGACATCATACCTCCCGGAAGACTGTTCATCGTAGGTGATCATAAACAGTCCATCTATGGTTTCAGAGGTGCCAATTACGAAATATTTGACAGGGTCTGTGAAAAAATCAATAAAAACGGAACAGTGAAATATCTTTCAAATTGCTACAGAAGCACTGCAAATATTGTAAACACAGTAAATATGATCTTCGAAAAACTGATAGTTCCTTTTGAAAAACTTCATCTGCCCTTTACGGATAAAAAAGAAGAGCTGAAGGTACAGCTTGTTATCTGGAAAAAGGATGAATTAAGCAGGAAAACCAGATGGGATACGATAAAAAAACTCCTTCCCGATGATAAACATAAAGAAATTTTAAAGATAGAATTTCAGTTAACCGGTGAGGATGAAGGAAACTGTTATGATAAAAAAGACTATCAGGGAGCCATAGTGGCAGGATTGGT
>JAKJGF010000218.1 GCA_022704525.1 Bacillota bacterium
ACAGATTTCATTGTAACAGGATCATAGATTTTGCGTAAGAGCCCGGACAGGGACAGACTTGTGAGATGGTACTAACTTGCCTGTTGCGGTAATATAGTTATCTAATCGTTTTCCGTAATAGAAATGGCTATATTATTTTTAGATTTTTCTCCTGAAGTTATAGCAATTCCTGCAGTTCTTTTATCTTTCCTTCCTGCAAACATCATACTTTTATCTGTGGAAAAAACTCCTTCAAACTTCCATCCATTCCGGACAAGTTCTTTTTTATAGAATTCCTTTATTTTATCTATGGAGTCAGATGTTTCCAAGGATACAGTGGTTACATGTTTATCCTTATAGGTTATAGTGGAAAGTATTTCTGCACCCGGATACAGAGGTACATCAGAAGGAAAATCCTTCGTTATCTCTCCTCTGGTAAAGGAGACCTTATCTCCTTTTTTATCGGTTATAGTTATTGTTCCCTCACAGGGACTTTCTGCAGGCTTCGGAGAAAGATCCGAATTTTTTTGAACACTGGCAGTAAAACAACTCTGATGAAGAATGAGACATATAAATAGTAATAAACACAAAAACCTTCTTTTCATATCATAAAAGAGTACCTCCTGAAAAACAGAAGAAGTGAAACATAATCAATATTTCACTTCTCACTTCTCACTTCTCACTTCTCACGCTCTTCACCCTTCAAATATCTTATTATTATCCATAGAAATTTTCATTTCTTCAGCTTTATGAATAGCTTCTTTGGCATCAAGGTAACCTGCTCCCTGTTCATTATCTGAAAGCCCGGGAAGTTTATCTGCTGTGGACATTAATATCTGTTTAACCTGATAGGGAGTAAGATCGGGATTTGCCTCGTACATAGCAGCTACAACGCCTGAAACTATCGGTGTTGCCATAGAAGTTCCCGGCATACCCATATAAGCTGTTCCCATTACAAGGGGCATTCGTGAAAATATCTGTATCCGTTTATCTATAAGTTTTTTTGCATCTTCCGGTGATTTTTTGAATTCCTTTATAGATTCCTCTTTGAAGCCATAGAGTTTCTTCAGAATTTCATCCGGTATGGCCATAAGCTGTTCATCAGGGAATGTTTTTAACCAGTTGAGGGCAGAGAGTCTGTCCTGCATGAATTTACCGTCTCCTTCAGCTTTAGAACCGGGAGCGAGGGGAGCTATTATATTTTCACCCGGTGCCAGGATGTCCGGTTTAACCAGTCCATCAGGGGTGGGGCCTCTGCTTGAAAAAGGTGTTAATGTATCATCACTTCTATCAGGAGTATTTTTATCATCTATTGCCCCTACAGTTATTGCAAAAGGACTATCTCCGGGGGCACATATTGTTCCCGGCTCGGGACCATCATTTCCTCCTGCCACTACTACTGTTATACCTGCTTTTACAGCTGCTTCTACTGCTATATCCGTAGGATCTTCGGCGTAGTGCTGTGCCTTATGTCCCAGTGACATATTGATTACTTTTATATTATATTTATCTTTGTTTTCTACTGCCCAGTTTATAGCTTTTACTACATGTGATGTTTTCCCTCCGCTGGTCCCCAGAACTTTTAAGCCTATAATATTTGCATCAGGAGCAAAGGCTCTATATTTTCCGTCTGAAAGTGTACCGCTCCCTGCTGCATCTCCTGCCACATGAGTTCCGTGCCCTCCGTCATCATAAGGAACACTTCTGTTATTTACAAAATCTACCCATGCTGTTATTTTATTGAGGGGTCGGTTTGGATCCGGGTTTTGGGGAGTTGTAATATCAGGATGGGGATATACACCTGTGTCTATTATAGCTATTCCCACACCTTTCCCCGTATACTTTGTAAATATTGGATCTTCTGTGCCCTGTATACCGGAAGGTTCCTTGCGTATAGACTTCATAGCATTATCCAGTAGAGGTTCTTCAGACTTCTCCAGGATTTCTTCAATATCCGGTTCAGGTATCCACTGTTCCACTTTATCTTCATATACAATATAACCTGCTTTTTCTAATTCTTTTTTCTGTCCCTGATTCAGTTTTGCCGTATATCCAGTTACGAGAGGGATTTTATCTTCTATTTTTACCTCACGTTTTTCCAGATCTTTTGTTGTTAATGCAAAACTTTCTTCTTTGTTATCTGTCATAGCCATACGGCTAGGCCTTGGAATGATAAGATAATCAGAGATTGTATCCACACTGTCTTTAGAAGATGAATTTAATTCTACCCTGTCTTTTGAAAGACTTTCCTGTTTTTCAGATATTTTGCCGGCATGTCCACTCCAGACTCTGGATTCAACAAAATTCTCACCACTTTTTCTAATATCCATTAAAATCATCCTTTCAAAGAAATTTAAAGTAATCTTCTACAATAAGCCAATATAATAATAACAAATTTTGTTAGAAGATAAAATAAGGATATGTTAATTTTTTGTTAACATTTAGTTAGCAAACAGAACAGATGTAATGTTTAAAGTTTTTTGGATACTCTTTTAACTGGAACGGTAATTATAGTGTTTCTAATACACTTGATAGCCCTTTGGTATAAAGCTGAATGCTTGAAAATTGTTAAAAGCTGAAAGCTGATAGCTAATTAATATTCCCCGCTTAAATATTGCTCTAAGGCCCGGTAGATTTCCTCAAGAATCTGTGTCTGATAATCAATTTTTTGATGTAGTTCTGATAAATAATTACCAAGATTTTCCTGCTGTTTATATAATGTATCTAAAGCCTGGTAAAGTTCTTCATTTATTTCTGTTTCCTGGGTATGTGTTTTTTCTATCTGTCTTACAGGAGTGAGTGGCCTGGAGGTAAGGAGATTAATATGAGGGAACTTTTTTTTAGGCGCAGACAGTGATGTCCTTTCCATATAATCTTCCTGGTCTCTTATTTCAGGAGAAGTTTTCCCTCTTAAAGGTCCCATAAATTTTCCTACTGCTTCGGCAAGATTGGTTTCAATAGATTTTTGTTCTTTTCCTTTAACAGAACCTGTATAACCCTGAAATTTGTCAGGAGTAATTTGAGTGAAATCTTCTTCTCTTTCTTCAGGTGGTTCTATAAATTCTTCTCTTTTAGGTCCTCTGAATAAGCCTATAAATTGATCCGGGCTTAGAGGAGTAAAATCTTCATCTTTTTGAGGATGAGGGGTATCCTGTTGTTCTCTCATTTTTTGTGCTTTTATGAGACCTCCTATTTTAGTAGGAGTCAGAGGAGTTAATTCTTCATTTTTTTGTTTTTTTCTTGTACTTCTGACAGCTGTTTCTGTTCTTGTCTGAACCGGATCACTTTGTATCTGCTGAGTTAGTTTAGTATCCTGGAATTCTCCATTATCTCTTCTTATGCTTCCCATACCAATTGTCGTAGTTCTGCTGCGGCCCGATGAGGTTGCTGTGGAAATATGTGAAGGGGCGGGCTGAACTTCCTGCCTGGTTGTAGATAGTTTTTCATAACAATCATTACATATCATAGCACCATCAAATATCTTACTCCCGAATAACGTCATAGGGGAATCGCATTTGGGACATTTCATAACTAATCTAACTCCTTCAATTTTCTTTTTAAAACATCCAGGTCATCACTTAAGGCATATTTCTCACTTACTTCCAGAGCATTGGAATACATTTTTCTGGTGGAATCATAAAGACCAAGACTTTTTGCTCTGTCACCGGCCTGTATTAAATAGAAATTGGATAGAGAGAAATCTTTCCCGTGGAAAAAATGAAAAGAAAGCTCTATTAAATCAGGTATTTCCCACTCTTCATAAGTTACTTCCAGTTTTTGAGCTACTTTTAGATGAAATTCCTGTTTTTTTGCTTTCGATATATTTTTATAAAACATTTCCTTTGTAACCTTATTGTTAAAACAATATATTTCCTCTTTTTCTCTTTTCCCTTTTTTCAGTAATTTATTTCTAATAGACTTTTCTATAAGAAATAAATTATCTTCTTTATTACTTTTTTCCTGTTCATGCTTATCTTCCTTTTCTATGAGAAAACTTATATAGGATGAAGTGAAATTATCAACCAGAATTGAAGCTTTAGTTAAAAATTCCACAATTGTTTCATCAAGTAATCTGATTCTTCCATTAAACAATTCTTTTATAGAATTTGGGAGTGAAAAATCCTCTTTCTCCTTATTAACTACCCAGGTTTTTTCATGGTAGAAGAGTATTTTACTTTCTATTAAAAAGTTAATACATTCTTTTATAAGAAGGGGATTTCCATTGGATGATAAATATATTTTATCCAGAAGTTTCTTCTCTATATGTTCGATCATTAATATACTTTTAATCATTTCACAGGTTTTTTCTCTGGTAAGATTTTGTAAGGTAATATATTTTGGAGAAAGTTCTGTATTCAATTTTGTAACAGAAGAAATAATTTCTTTATCTTTTTTTACTTTCTCTTCGTCAATAGTTCCTATTATAAGTATATTTCCTTCCCTTTTCTTATTTACTAAATCATGGAGGAGATTAAAAGTGGCTATATCTGCCCATGGAAGATCATCTATAGCTATGATCAGTGGTTTAATACGGGAAATTTCCAGGAGAAAATCTATCATAATATCTGGCAAATTCTGAGTACTTTCTGCTTCAATTTTTCTCCTGTGAGCTTCCAGGAGAGGTATTAAGTATGGGTATAATTTGTCTAATTTTTCTTTTATTTCCAGATATTTGCTGTCAGAAGCCTGTTGCCAGAGTTTCTTTTTTTCCTCATCCATAAAAGTTTCTAAACCCTGAGTCAGAGGATAATATGGTATTAAAAGATTTTCTTTATAGCATGTACCCCTGAGGAATAATAAATTTCTTATTTTAGCATAAATTTCTATTTCTTCTATCAATCTGGTTTTTCCTGTTCCCTGGTTTCCTGACAGTATTATAATCTTTGTATCCCGGTTATTTTTTAATTGATCAATTTCCATATAGAGTTGCTTAAATTCTTCATCACGTCCTACAAGATAAGCTCTCTCATTTAAAAAGTTTATACCTCTTTGTGATAAGTTCAGTGGTAATTCTTCTTCTCTCATTATTTTTTGTAATTCTTCCAGTAATTCTTTAGCTGTAGAAAATCTGTTCTCCGGTTTTTTCTCGAGTAATTTCATTATTATTTCTTCTATGGCAGGGGGAATATTGGGATTATATATACCAGGCGATTTTGGCGGATCATTAAGATGTTGCATTATAACTGTAATTTTACCTGAACCGCTGAAAGGTCTTTTCCCGGTGATTAATTCATAAAGTATGACGCCAAGAGAGTAAAGATCTGCTCTATGATCTACAGTGCTGTCCATAATCTGTTCCGGAGCTATATAATTTGCGGTACCCAGAATTGTCCCTTCTATAGTCAGTTTATTAATATCCATCAGATTAAGAGCAAGGCCAAAGTCCAGTATCTTTATTTTGCCATCCTCTGTTATCATAATATTGGAGGGTTTTAAGTCTCTATGAATAATACCCTTTGAATGTGCATAATCTATGAGTAAACATAACTCCATCATGAGGCGTATTATAAATCCAGTGCCAAATACCTCTTTTTTCATAAGTTCCGAAAGAGCTATACCGGGTACATAGTCCAGGACTATATAATATTTTCCCATATATTCATCTATGTTTTTAGCCAGAATGATATTAGGATTATCAAGCTGTTCAGATATTTTTAGTTCTCTTTTTAAACGTTCTATAGTTTTAAACCTGTCTTTTTCAGGACCATAAAGGAGATGGTCTTTTATTAATTTTATTACCACTATATTTCCTGTTGAAAGGTCTTTGGAGAGGAATACTTCACTTGTTCCGCCTTCACTTATCATTTCCATTAATTTGTAACGTTCACTTAATATCTGTCCTATCATAATATACATCTTTCCTTAATTTAATAAATTTATTTTCTTTCACGTGATATTATATTATAACAAAAAAGTTTATTTTTGTATATCGTTTTTATAAAGCTATCATCAGTCAATTAAGAAAAAAAGCTTAATGCTGAACGTTGCAAGCTGATAGCTTATTAAAATTTTGACAATAAAGTTATTTTTATGTTAATATGTTTTTGAATCTTTATAGGAGTGAAGTATTTAGAAAATGATGTTTGACTTCAGTAATGAAGAGGATTGTATCAAAGCGATAAAAAGTCCGGAACCTATGGTAAGAGCAAGTGCAGCCAGATCGCTGGGAATTTTTAAGGATAAAAAGACTTTTAAAATCCTTATAGAAGCATTGAAGGATAATAATATTATTGTAAGATGTAATGCAGTGAGAGCTCTTGGTACAAGGGGAGATACTAAAGCCCTTGAATATATTATTAGAATGCTAAAAGAAGATGAAGAAGAGGTTAGAATAAGATCTGCAGAAGCAATAAGTGTATTCGGCTGGGAAGATAGTTCTATAGAAGTTCTTAAAAATGCTATAGAAGATAATTCTAAACTGGTTCAGATATGGGCACTTTATTCTTTGGTTCAATTAGGTGAAGAAGAATATTTTAATGATCTTGTTGAATACACTACAGATGAAGATAATAAAGTTCGTTCCAATGCTGTTGGAGCTCTGGGTAAAATAGGAGATAAAAGGGCTATAGAGTTTTTACGTCCTACTTTAAAGGATAATTCCTGGATGGTGCGATACAGAGCTGTTCAATCTCTGAGCGAGATAGAATGGTCAGAGGGAGTACCCTTTCTATTAGAACTTTTAAAAGACCCTGAAGCCAGGGTACGTGTTGCAGTATTAAAAGCTCTGAGTAAGTTCATTAGTAAGAAGTCCGTAGATACCATCCTTCCTTCTCTATCAGATACAGACTGGGAAGTCCGCTATAATGCAGTTGAAATCCTTGAAAAAATAGCTACTGAAAAACAGATTCCCCATCTTGAAAAAGCTCTTAAAAAAGAAAAAAATGCTACTGTAAGAATTTCTATTAAATCCTTGCTGAAAGGATTAAAAAAAACTGATATATATGATGAGGATTTTCCAGAAACAGTTCTTCTGGAAGATTTAGATGATATTGATTTTGATGTTGAGGATTTTGATTGAGAAAGAGTATCTAAAAAACTTTAAACATTACACCTGTCTCTGTCCGGGTTCTGAAGCAAAAAATATACCGTCAAAGGAGAAAGTTATAACTTAAATAAATACAAAATAGTGTATTCTGTAATAACAGATTTCATTTTAACAGGATCATAGATTTTGCGTAAAAGCCCGAACATAGACGGGCTCTCCTATGGAGAGCCCCTTGCCTGTTGCCGTAATTACTTCACATTTTTATTCTTCCGGTGCAGGAGGTATTAATTTATTATCCATAAGGAGATGAACCATACCTCTTGCTTCTCTTATGGCTTTTTCTGCTTTCTTCATAAGTTCTTCTTTTGAAAGTTGTATACGGGCAATTCCCTGTTCTATTGCCTTCAATCCTACTGCTACTGCTTCTCTGGGGAATACTTCCCATTCATTCATATTCGGTATTATATAATCTTCTTTTAAGCCTTTGTCTTCAGCTACCTTTGCAAGCTCTACTGCCGCAGCTATACACATTTCATCTGTAATAGTTTTTGCATTTACATCAAGAGCACCTCTGAAGATACCGGGAAAACCAAGAGAATTATTTACCTGATTATCAAAATCTGATCTTCCTGTGGCAACTATTCTTGCCCCCGCCTCTTTTGCTTCCCATGGCCATATTTCAGGTATAGGATTGGCCGTTGCAAAGACTATGGAATTTTTTGCCATAGTAGAAATCCATTCAGGTTTTATAGTCCCTGGACCGGGGTTGGAAGCTGCTATACAGACATCCATACCCTTAAAGGCTTCTCCTGCAGGTCCCCTTCTGTCCCATTTATTAGTTTTTTCACAGACATCCCATTTATAAGTTCCTTTAAGTTCTTTTCTTTCTTTACTCAATATTCCCACACTGTCACATATAATGACATTTTCAGGGTTTATCCCTGCGGCTACAATGATTCTAAAAATAGCCATATTTGCTGCACCTGCTCCAACCATACATACATGTACTTCACCTATGTCTTTCCCCA
>JAKJGF010000219.1 GCA_022704525.1 Bacillota bacterium
TTATAAGGGAACCTGCCACAATATCTGCACCTGCCTCAGGAGGTTCTTGTTTTTCTACAAATTCTCCATAACAGTTATCTACCATAACAATAATATCTTTTTTAATATTTTTGAGTCTTTTCACTATGGATGTGATGTCATCTATAGAAAGGCTTTTTCTCCAGCAATATCCTCTTGAACGCTGCAGGAAAGCAAGTCGTGTTTTTTCTGTTATATATTTTTCAAAGGATTCTATATCAACACAACCATCTTCTCTCAGGGGAACTTCTCTGTATAATATACCATAGTCTATTATGGAACCTTTAATATTACCTGTGAGGCCTATAACTTTTCCAAGTGTGTCATAGGGAGTGCCTGTAATAGAAAGTAGCTCATCTCCCGGTCTTAAGATGCCAAAAAGAGCGGAAGCTATGGCATGAGTTCCCGATACAAACTGCCATCTTACAAGAGCACTTTCAGTGCAGAAGACTTCAGCATAAATTTCATCTAAAAGGTCTCTTCCACTGTCATGATAACCGTACCCGGAAGAGCCGGAAAAATGGAAATCCGATACACCTTTTGAGATAAAGGCTTTAAGGACTTTCAGTTGATTATGTTCTTCTATAGAACGAACAGAGTCTCTTTCTTCTATGGTATCAAGTTCTGATTTTTTTGAGATTTCTGCAAGTTTTTCAGTAGATATTTTTTTTTCTCTCATCATGTCTCCAATCCTAATATGCCCCTGTGCGGGTCATTATAGCCGGCACAGTTTTGAGGATTATTTTTAAGTCCAGTGTAAGAGACCAGTTATCTATATACTCAAGATCCAGTTTCATCCATTGTTCAAAGTCTATATTATTTCTGCCCTTTATCTGCCATAGACATGTGAGGCCCGGTTGCATACTCAATCTGCGTCTCTGCCATCTTTTATATTTTTCTACTTCGCAGGGTATGGGAGGACGGGGACCTACAATACTCATTTCTCCTTTCCAGATATTGTAAAGTTGTGGCAGCTCATCAAGGCTTAATTTTCTCAACCAGAAACCTGCCCTGGTAACTCTCGGGTCTTCTTTCATTTTAAATACCGGTTCACTCATCTGGTTGTATTTTTTGAGTTCTTCAAGTTTTTCTTCTGCATTTAATTCCATAGTTCTGAATTTGTACATTTTAAATTTTCTGCCATTAAGCCCCGCTCTTATCTGGGAAAAGAATACAGGCCCCCGGGAATCGAGCTTTATGAGTATTGATATAATCAGAAAAAGAGGTGAAAGTAGAATGAGAGCCAGAGAGGAAATAATAATATCTATAGCTCTTTTTGTGAGTAATTTCCACTGATTATGAGGAGTCGTATGGAATAATAACATGGGGATTCCCTGGAGATTTTCAAGTTTTATTTCCGCGAAAGATAAGCCAAGGAAATTTGGTAGTACATAAGTATCTATACCTTCTATCTCACAGATCTTTATAAGTTCAGACATGTCTTTAAAGTGTTTCATAGAAGGTACCAGAACAAGCATATCTACAACCCTCTGAGAGATAATCTTATGAGCATCATCAAATGTGCCGAGAACAGGGTAACCCATTATGTTTTTTCCTACAAAATTTTTTGTGGGAGTTATAAAACCGATGATTTTAAAGCCCCAGTCTTTATTTTCGTTTATTATCCTGAGAAATTCTTTTGCTCTTCTCCCTGTGCCTGCTATAAGAATCATTCTAAAATTAAACCCTTTCCGGCGATAAAACCTGAGAGTATATCTTAAAGAAATTCTTTCAAGAGAAAGGAATAGTAATGAAATAATCCAGAATAAGATTATAATGGCACGGCTTACAAAAAGAAGTTTAAATAAAAAAACTGATACTCCTAAAAAGAGCACTCCCAGAGTCACAGCTTTAAATATATTCCATAATTCAAGGTTTAAACTTTTAGTTCTATATGTTCTGTAGAGACCAAAAGAAATAAATATGCCAATCCATACTATAAGTATAACAAGCCAGGCAAGACTATTATGGGGAGAAATATATTCTGATCCATTGTTAAGTGGTATGGGAAAGCATTTAAGGCGAATAATGTAGGCCAGAATATATGAAAATATAACTGTTATACAATCCAATATACAGGTTATTACTTTAAAAAGCATTTCATGTTCTCGGTGCATTTTAGCTATCAGCTTTCAGCAGTCAGCTATCAGCTTTTAATAATGAGCCGGTAACTGCATATTCATAGTTTAATTATTTTTTGTATATTTCAATTATAATAAAAAGAATCCTTTTTAGAATTTAAATAATTCGTGAAGGGTAATGGATGATGGATAAAAAGGCAGAACAATTCTGCCCCTGCAGGTATCACCCTTCACTCTTTACGTCTCACGTCTTCTTTAAACACAAAAAATATTGCCAGAATAACCATAAAATTAAGTGCCATTCTGGGATGGTAGAGCATATAATCAAAGAATCCATGAATACATAAGGCCAGTAGTATACCTGAGAATCCAACAGAAAATAAGTATAAAAATTCGTCAGAATATTTCTTTTTATAAGAGTTTATAACTTCTTTCCATAAAACTGTAATATACCACATAAAAATAATAAAACCTGAAAGGCCTGTTTCTGTTAAGATATTTATATACATATTGTTGGCATGATTTGCTACAAGTTTGTAAGCCGGACCGACTATGGCATAGTCAGGATAAACATAATCAAAATTGCCAGTTCCTATTCCGATTAAGGGATGATGGAGAAACATTTTAAAGGAACTTTTCCATAAATCAAATCGATGAAGGATTGCTGTATCTGTTGAATATTTGAAGATGGAATTTACTCTGGATAGAATAAAATCTGGCATCAGTATTACTGATATGATTCCCGATATAAGAAGTATTATTATTGTAAGATAAAATTTTTTTTTATCTCTTCTTTTTAAAAAAAGATAAAATAAGATTACAGATAATAGAGAAACCCAGCTTCCTCTCGAAAGGGATAAAACCAGGGCAGTTATAAGTATAATATTTATAAATATCCACATAAGAAGTTCTTTTTTCTGTAATTTTTTTTTAAAAAAAAGTAAAGATATGGTAAAGGGGAGGTATAAATTAATATAACTTCCATATATATTGTAATGAACAAAAATTGATTTTGCTGTATCCCTGTCAGTATATATGCTATCTATTATAAAACCATATATACATACCATAAGGCATATGTATATCATAGTGAAATATATTGTTCTTCCTCGATCAGGTTTTCCCATCATAATATTTAGAGATATAATAAATACCAGAAAATATTCAATTAATTTTAATATCTGTTTTATGCTGGCAAAGAGATTTTGTGAGCTCAACATTGAGATAAAAGAGATTATGATAAGACATATAAAAGGTAATTCTACAGCTGTAGTGAAGAGGGTTAACTTTTTTTCTTTTATTACATATATCAGTATAAGTATAAGAAGCATTATTTCATAAGGATCAATTTTTGTAAAACCTGCATTGAGACTCACAGGGAAAACCAGTGAGAAAAGAAAAATACTCAGCCCCAGAGTTATATCTTTAATGCTGAAATAAACAAAAAAAATACATATTATTGCAGATACTATATAAAATAAATAAGATGTTGGTAATACCGGCATATTATCCTGTGGATAAAATTTTCTTTTTAACCAGAATACATATTATTTTTCCTATAAAATTTTCATATGTTTCTGTTATAATATTTCCGTTTTTCAATTTTATGGAATAAAGGGATTTAATATTTTCCTGGTAATAACCTGTGATAGATTCTTTGTTTGCTGTAACTGCCAGAATTAAGTCATTTTTTTGAAATTTTTTAACAGGTTTTACTAAAATTATATCCTCATAGTTTATTCCAAAATCTTTTAAATGATCTTTCTGTATATAAAAAGGTATTATGTTATGTTCTTTTAGTTCTGCTATTATGTTTGATAGAATATTGATGGTTTTATCCTGGTTACACTGCAGCATATATGGAATAGACAGGGTGGGTATATTTTTCTTTATTTCTTTATTCAGCTTCTTATTTTTTAATATTTTAATGGATCTGGGTTTGCCGGGTTCCCGGTGAATATACCCTTTTTTTTCTAGATTACACAGATGATTATGGACTGTTGAACTGGAATGAAGGTTTAGATGTTGACAAATTTCTCTGATAGAAGGAGGGTACCCTCTACTTTTATTAATCTCAAGAAGGTATTCAATAATTTCATTCTGTCTTCTGGTAAGTTTTTTTGTTTTTTCTATGTTTTTTTTCATAATATATTCCTTTCCCTCAAAATTACGTAATTGTCAAATTATTAGCTTCAGGGAAAATAAACCTTTTATATTTAAATCTATCAGCAATCAGCTTAAGGAAAAGCTGAAAGCTAATAATAATATAATTATATCATTTTATATAATTGAAATCAATGTCAGGTATTATTACTGATGAAACAATCCTTTTCTTCGTCTCACGTTTTATGTTGCACGTAATTAGAACTTTTCCCGATTTTTCTAATTTAAAGAAGGGTTTTTACTTTTAAAATAGAATTAATAAAAATCGTTTTACTTTCTTTTAATTTAGATAATTAAATATTAATTAATAAGATAAGTTTTAGAGAGGGGGTGAATTTATTTGGAAAAAGGGAAAGGTCTGGATTTTTTTCTGGGTTTTCTGACAGGTACTCTTGTAGGAGCTGCTATAGCAATAATACTCGCCCCTCAATCAGGAGAAGAAACTCGTGAATATCTTAAAGATCAGGCTATTTTGATTAAAGATAAAGCTTCAGAAGTAGCTTCAGATATGAGAGATAAAGCTACTGAAATTGCCGGAGAAGTTAAAGATAAAGCGGACAAAATGAGAGATAAAGCTGTAGTAATAGCTACTGAAGTTAAACAGAGTGTTATGGAATCAAGAGATAAGCTCAAGAGTGCTATTTCTTCAGCTAAAAAAGACGAAAAGTTGGTAGACGAAACTGAGAGTGAAACTTCTGAAGAAGATAAAAAAGAAAATGGTGAGCTTAAAGATTTATCAAATAGTGCTGACATCTGAACTTTCATGTCCTGGTAATAAAATTATAATGAGGGAACGGAGGGCCAGATTATGAACGTGAAAACTTATACCAAAGAAATAAATAATGAAATCAGGGGCATTAATATAGAGGGTGAAATCGATGTATATACTTCCCCTAAAGTTAAAGAAGCTCTGAATGATTTGATACAAAAAGGTAATTATAATATAATAGTTAATCTGGAAGAAGTAAGTTACATTGATAGTACGGGTTTAGGAGTATTAATTGGTGCCTTAAAACGTGTAAAAGAGAATAAAGGTGATATTAAATTAGTTTGTACAAATTTACAAATTAAGAAGATATTTGATATTACAGGGTTAGTTAAGATATTTGATCTTTATGATACTGAAGAACAAGCTCTTAAGGGTTAAGATAAATTTTAAATAAGACAAGGAGGTGTGTTAATAAAGTTTAATTTTCTTTTAGATTTGTCGAAATTTTTTCTAGTTAGGAGGGAATGAAGCCTGAACTCAGCAGTATATTCATATGTTGAAATTTTTATAAATATCTGAGTCAGGTATATTACGAATGAAGCATGTTATAATAGGTTTTACGATTGTATTGAGTGTACTTGTATTATCTAACGCGGCAATGGCTTATTATTCTACACCAGGGGATATAGTTGTAGGCAACGAAGTTGTTATGAGAATTCGTGATAATGCCGGTGGTTATTCTGTGGAAGAAAGAACTAAAGCGGTTTATGAGAGACTGGTGGAAATTCTCAGTTATGCCCCTGTTAATAATGTGAGTGTATCTGTCCATTTAATGAAAGGTAACTATGTTATAAGTGTAGGAAAATATCAACTTATAACTGTTGATAAAAATATGGCAGATGCCAATAATAGTACTCCAGAAAAACTGGCTAAAGATTGGGCGAAAAAGCTACTTCCTGCTTTAAAGAGAGAAAAACCGAATATTTAGATTCTATTTTCTGGAGACTGTTTCGAGGTGAGAGAGATTATAAGGATAGAAATTTCTATTATATAATGGTATATCTCTCCCACCTCGAAAAGATTTTTATGACCAGAGGGAGTATGAGTTGTTATGAAATTAGTTGCCGGTATTTTTTCCTTTTTTCTGATATTTATAACTTTTTTTAATTGTACTTTTGCAGAGGAACCTCCCGGACAACTTGTAAAAGTTTACGGATATGTACTGGAAGTAAAAGATTCAGAAATTCTTATTAATCTTGGTACCTCCAGCAGTGTTAAAGAAAAATGTACAGGTCAGGTTTATATTATTGAGAAGTTAGATGGAAAAGATAAAACAATTTATCTTGCCAGTATTCAGATTCTAAAAGCCAGTGAAGCTAAATCTACAGCTAAAATTTTAGAAGCAAAGAGAAAAATTGAGAAGGGGCAGAATGTCGTAATTAAGGTTTTTAAGACAGATGACATTTCATCTGTATCTTCTTTAAGACCACTTTCTAAACCTCTTACACCTGTTCCTATAGGTGTTCATGCAGAGGCCGAGATAGTTGAAACAATTCGCCTTACAAAAGGTGCAGGGTGTAATATAGATCCTGTTTGGGTTCCTCAGGGAGATAGAATATATTTTGTATCAAATCGTAATAATGATTTCTGGAATATATATACAATGAAGACAGATGGCAGTAATGTAATAAAACTTACCACAGATGCGAAAAGGAATTTTTCTCCTGATATTTCAGCAGATGGTTCGATGGTAGTTTTTGTTTCCAGCAGACATCAGCATGAAGATATATACACTATGAAATATGATGGTAGTCAGGTGAAGAGATTGACACAAAAGCTTAATTTGCAGAATGATGCCCCTGCCTGGTCACCTGATGGAAGTAAAATTGCTTTTGTTTCTATAAGTGGTTCTCCTATGGAACCAAAAGCAGATATTTATATTATGAAAGCTGATGGGACTGAGCAGGAGAGGCTTACTATGACAGGAAATAATTTTGCTCCTGACTGGTCACCTGATGGTAAAAAACTTCTTTTTGTTTCCAGTCGTACAGGATACGAAGAGATATATACTTTTGATGTAGAGACACAGAAACTTGAACAGCTGACAGATTTAAAGACTCAGATAGGTTCCCCTGAATGGTCTCCTGATGGATCAAAAATAGCTTTTATGATGAATAAAGATCATAAATCTTCTTATATTTGTCTTATAAGCAGTGATGGGAGTCATCTTCAACAGCTATCCACTGGTTCTGTGTATAATTATGTTCCATACTGGTCTCCTGATGGCCAGAGTATTGTTTTTATAGCAAGTGAAAAACATATTCAGGATATATATATAATAAAATTGAAATGGAATAAATGAGTTGTGATGCCTAATGAGTAATGAGTAAAGGGTTTTATTTCCACGTATTACACTTTAGGTATTAAGAAGTTATTAAGGATAGATATCATTAACTTATAATATGAGTGACTTAGAGAAATTTTATCTTAAACCTGATAAGAATACCCTTAAAGAGATTATTGTAGAGAATGAGTGGGATATAGTTGTGGCCCGACAGGAAGGAAGAGAGCTGGCCAGACAGATAGGATTTAATGAGGTTGATCAGGCCAGAATAACTACTGCTTTATCTGAACTGGCCAGAAATATAGTTTCTTATGCCGGGTCAGGACAGATAAAGATGTGGAAAGGAGAATCTCAGGGGAGATTCAGTATCTGTATTATTGCTGAAGATAATGGTCCCGGAATACAGGATATAAAACTTGCTCTTCAGGATGGTTATTCTACTTCTAAAGGACTTGGTGCAGGTTTACCGGGTGTTAAGAGACTTGTAGATACGTTTTTTATAAAATCTAAAGCCGGCCAGGGTTGTTTTGTCGCAATAGAGAAGATTTTAAGAAGAAATTTATAAGGATATAATTATGACAGAAGAAGGAGCCCTGGGCTCTCTCTATGATGTGATTTTAAGAGATTATCTTATTGAAGGCAGTGAAGCCGATCTTTATTCTTCTCTAA
>JAKJGF010000022.1 GCA_022704525.1 Bacillota bacterium
TTCTGCATCTATTGCAGATTATCTTTCCCGCCAGGAGTATGTAATAGATATCTTTGCAGCAGGACCAAATCTATATTATATGCAGGCCGGACGGAGTCTTGCTTATCTTGAAAATATACTCGATCTTCTGGCCTGTCTTGATGTCTGCCCTGTTTCACCTTTTGAAAGATTAGAACCGGTGTTAATGGAAAATCTTTCTCTTATAACAACAGTAGTAACTGTTTTTTTAGACTGGGATTACAGGAGAGAAAAACTTGTAAGAATGATAACTGATCTTGGAACTGCAGTTAAAGTTGTAATTGTGAGAGATAGAGAACCTACATCCACTCCTCATGCCTATGAAGATCTGGCAGGTAAAATTACAATTATGACTACTGAAGAGGAAAAAAAGGGGGTAATGGAATTTTGAAACAGGATATTAGTCTCCATGTTTCAGGAATTTTACTGTTATTCTGCTCTATGGCTCCCTTTGCCTTTATTACAAACGAATATTATCTTATAGGCTTTCTGGCTATAATTGTATTGATTTCACCTCTTATTAAATTCAGATACAGTGTTTCCAGAAAAATTGAATATATTATTTACTTATGTTTAACAATACCTGCTATTTTAAAATATTTTCTTGAACCTGTCATTGAAGTAGAGACAGGCTATTATGCAGTGCTTCAGATTCCCGGGTATTATTTTATATTTCTTTCAATCGCTATAATTTACAGGGTTAAATATAGAAGCGATTTGCTTGCACTGCATTTTTCTTCCCTTATTATACTTATGGTGTCAGGATTCAGTACCAGGGCATATTATTTTGAATGGTTTGTACTGCTTCATCTGCTGCTGGCTTCTTTTTATCTGAGATCTTTTTTCGGAATTTATTATAAATCCATATCTTTTTCTTTCAGGATAAGGCAGGGGATAGTTATTTCTTTTGTCCTTATTTTAACTGGTGTAGTCTTTTTAGCATCCAATCGTTTTGTAGAGTGGCTTGAACCAATAACTAATAACATGTTATTTCCTACCGGTAGCTCAGGGCTGAATTATGCAGGTTTTTTAAATGAAACATCTTTAAATGTTACAGGAAATATGAAGTTATCTGACAAAGTGGTTTTAAGACTTATTACTTCTTCACAGATTCAGCGATTAAGATGTAAGGTATATACTGATTATATAAAAGGCAGTTGGAAAACTTCTCCAAAAAGGAAGGTTTTATCTTCAGTTGTTAGAGAAAATCTGACTCTTCCTGAATATGGGAAAGAATATAAAGGGATTTTTACAGCCGGTTATTCACTGCCAGAGGTGCCTGAATTTATTGATTGTATAGTAAAAACTGTTTCCTATGGCAATACTGTTTTCTTTACTCCTCCTGAGACTTATATGTTAATGGTAAATATTCCCGGTGTTCAAATAGATCAATATGGAATTTTTTATCCTGATCCTCCTTCTGAAAAGATGGAATATGCTCTGATAGGTCTGGCAGGTCTGGATAAGGTTTTATGTCCTGAATCTGATGATACAAACAGATATCTTGATGTTCCTTCTTATCTTGATACCAGAATAGTTTCCCTTGCTAAGGATTTGACATCTTCAAAAGAGGATGCATATTCTAAATGTCTTGCCATAGAAGGTTATTTTCATAGAACTTTTCAATATGGCCTGGATTTTAAGCCATCAAAACAGGGAGATCCTGTAGAAGAGTTTATTTTAAATAAAAAGTCTGCCCACTGTGAGTATTTTGCAACAGGTATGATACTGCTTCTAAGATCCTGTGGCATTCCATCCAGATATGTTACAGGATTTCTTGTCCATGAATATAACCGCTCAACAGGTTATTATGTAGTAAGAGAGAGAGATTCCCATGCATGGGTTGAAGCTTATCTACCTCAAGGGGATTGGGTTACATTTGATCCTACCCCACCGGGTGGATTATTTGAGCAGTATCTCGGTGAGAATGAACCGGGTATTTTTAAGCAGATTATAGATTTTGTTCTTTTTAAATGGGAAGATATAAAGGATTTTCTTTCTCGTGGTGATTTTATGGGATTACTTAAATGGATTCTGGAAAGTATGTCAGGTGCAATTAAAGAAATAGTTTTTTATCCTCTAATTTCTGTTCCTTTATTCTTAGTTATATTATACTGGTTGTATAAAAAGAGAAGAATAATAAAAATATTTAGAAAGAGAAAAGATGAATTTATAAAAGATGAAATTTCTCCTGTAATAGAGAGATTACATTCACTACTTTCCAGATTCGATAACCTATTAAGAAAAAAGAAAATTAAACGACCTTTCAATCTTACCCTTTATGAATATATTGAATATTTAAAAGAACATAATCTTCCAGAGAAAGAACTGAAGATTACCAGTGAATTAATAAATGAATACTGTAATTTACGCTATGGTCTTCAGGAGATTCAGGAAGGAGATTTAATATCTCTGGAGAACAAGATTTTTAAGCTTGAAGAGATTTACGCTAAGTACCGCAACAGGTAAAAAAGTATCCAAAAAACATATACATCTGTCCCTGTCCGGGCTCTGGAGCAAAAGATATGCCCTTAAAGGAGAAAGTTATAACTTAAATAAATACAAAACTGTATATTCTGTAATAACAGATTTCATTGTAACAGGATCATAGATTTTGCGTAAGAATCCGGACAGGGACAGACTTGTGAGATGGATACTAACTTGCCTGTTGCGGTACTAAGAAGAGTGAGAAGTGAGAAGTGCTTTCTTCTCATCTCTCACCCCTCACTTCTTACTAATATTAAAGTTTGAGAGGTATTTTTTATTTGGAGAATAAAATTGAACATACCACTATTGATTTTAACAATATATCCCTTCCCAGGATTTATAATATCCCTTTTCGTAAATTATTTACCATTATAATGCTTATACCAATGCTTGCTGTAGCAATAGCTTCACAGATAGTTATACTTACCAGGGAAAGCTCTGTTCTCTGGTTCTATGTTATAATTATAGGCTTTGAAACCTATTTATTAATAAAAATGATTTCATTACTAAGAAAGTATATGGTTAAAATAAAGATATCAGAAGATGGTATAAGTCAGAAGGAAGTAGACTCCTGGACAGGGAAAGAAAAAACTTTTCTCTGGGAAAATATTAAGAGGTTTAAATTTAAACCTGTGAAAAGCGGCAGAGGAAGAAGTCTAAATGTCTATGTATTGGAAGATAAAAAAGGTGATCAAATAGTTTTTAATAACCTTTTTCATAAATCTGAGGAACTGGTAGAATTAATAAAAATGAAAGTTAAGCTAAGAGATTGGAGTTAATGGAGGAATTTAAATTTTTTTGTGGAATAAAATAGTGACAGGAGGTTTTATTTCTTGATAATCAGGTTAGATGACTTATTTAATCTGTGTAAATACTTTATATTTATTTTACTTATATTTTCTTCTTTACATATTAATTATACATATGCTGAAAGTCCCGATAATGATAATATATTAAAATTAATTAAGAATAAACTGGCTAAATGGAATAGTATTCAGTATACTATGGATATAAATATAAACGAAGAACCTTATGGATATAAGGTTTTTTACCGTCGTCCTTCTACTCTTACTACAGTATCCTGGAATAAAAATGATAATACTGATAAAGTTACTATGATTGTTTCAAAGAATACTACAACCGTTTTTGATCATAAACAGAATGATAAGCAGACTTTTGATACAGGCGCCTTTGATCTTTTCAGGGTTAATAACGAATATGATACAGGCTGGATAGTTGAATATTTAGGTAAATTTGATTTATCATGTACAAATAGCGGTAAAAAAGAAAAAAGAGCAACCTGGGTAGTAACCTTTACAACACAGCAGGGTATAGAATACAGATTCTGGATAGATCAATATACCGGTATTAATCTAAGAATGGAGGTTCGTTTAAAAAAAGGTGAGAAACCTTATGTTGTTGCAAAGATTACTTCTTTTAAATTAGATAAGCCTGTTGATAAAGCGGTCTTTAAGGATCCATTTTAATTGGTGAGAAGTGAGAAGTGAGAAGTTAAATACCCATCAAGATTATTAAAGAAGGAGTTGATTTTTATGAAGTATTTAATAATTATTTTATCACTGATTTTAATTATTTCAATTATAACCACTTCCTATGCCCAGCAGGGACCAAAGGTTATAAAATTCTGGTACTATCTGGATGATAAAGGTTCTCAGAAGTTTGAAGAACTAAAAGCCAGATATAACAAGGAAAAAGCCGGAGAAGTCCTTATAGAAAGCAAAAAATTTGCTTCTGAGGATTTATTGAAAGAAGCTCTTCTTTCAGGTGATACTTTGCCTGATACTGCTCTCATAGATATACGCTGGCAGAGTGGACTTATAAACAAAGGTGTTCTTATACCACTGGAAACACATACTACACGTATAGGAACTGCTACAAAAGCTGCTTATAAGCAGGATACTTATAAACCTCTTTTTGAGTCTGCCATATCAGGTAATCATTACTGGACTTTCCCATATACCTGTACAGATACGGCCCTTTTAGTTAATCTTGATATTCTTTATTCACTTAAGATGGATAAATCTCCTCAGGGCTGGTTTGATCTGGTTACTGCGGGTAAAGCTATGATGACTGCTGGAGAAGGTAGAATGGGACTTGCCTTGCCGACAGATGAAACACCTGAGAATTTTGCAGCATTTTTTGTGGCTATGATGAGACAAAAAGGCGGTACTATAGTAGATGCAAGCGGAAAAGTTTTTTTTAACAGTGAGGAAGGCGTTTCTACCCTTCAGTTTCTGCAGGATCTTTATCATAAATATAAAGTGGCATCACTTGAGGTAACACCTGATAAGTTTTTTGTGGGTCAGGTGGGTATGACCTTTGGCGATTCCCATGATTACTTTCGTGCTCAGGAACTGGGTATGAATGTAGAAGCAGTTTATTTGCCAAAAAAAGACTCAAGGGCAAGTGATCTTTATATTCAATCACTTGCTTTATTTAAAACTACCCCTGAACATGAACTCATATGTTTCGATTTTTTAATGTGGCTTATAACCCATCAGCAAATGAGAGAATTTTATCTTGCCACATCATATATTCCGGTAAATAAACAGATAGTAGCCTGTCCTCAATATTTTGAATATCAAAATCGCCATCCCGGTATGAGGGTTTTCATAAAACAGCTTGACTGGGCAAAACCTGTTTTAAATTTCCCTCATTATGGGGAAATTATGGATTGCCTTGGTAAAGAAGTCCTTCTATGTCTTAAAGGAGAAAAAACACCAAGACAGGCTCTTGAAACTGTAACAAATTACGGGAATTCTTTACTGGGGTTTTGACGGGGATTTCCATGATGAAAGGACAACAGGATTATAATTAACGTAAGTTGCTATTATAAAAATATATTTAATTATTATTAGCTAACAACCTTCAGCCCTCAGCAATCAGCTGAGGGCTTTAAAATAAAAGGTTTATTTTTACTGAACCTAATAATTTAACAATAATGAGAATTCCTATGTATCTAAATTACTGAACTTATTTTTTAGAACTACTGTAAAAGACATCAGACTAAACCGTAAGTTTTACTTACTTCCTGAATAAAAATAATACCCTTTCCCGGCTCATCGATTTTAAGCTCTTCTCTAATTGAAGTAACTATCAATTCTGTAATCTCATTTTTTGCTATTATCAGAACTATTTCCTTTTCAGGCTCTATTTCCATTGCAAAAAGTTTTTGAGTTTCATGGATTCCGGAACCTCTTGCATTGATTATAGTGCCTCCTCTGGATCCTGATTTAGTTGCCACATCCATAACTGCTTCTGCTTTTCCTCTGTCAACAATCACAAAAATTGCATTATACATTATATGATCTTCCCTCCTGCTTTCCTTCTTTTTTTTATATTCATAATTACCGGTACCTAAAAAATTCTGTACAGAAGTACTGAAGGCTACACCATGATCCGGTTTTCTTAAATGTAATTGTTTATCCAGGGCTTCAAGAACTTCGTGAGCTGTTTTTTTCTCTGATACCATTAAAATAATTTCTTTTCTCACATCATAAAGGTCCAGAAATTCTAATATACGATTTCTGACGGTTCCTTTTCCCAAAAGAATAGTACCACCTGAAACGCCTTTTCCCCTGGCTATTTTAATAACTCTTGTTCCCAGTCCGAAATTTACTATAACACATATTAGTTCAAATTCTTTTAAAGAGTGGTCATTTTCCATGTTTTACTATTCCCTCCTTTCTGGATTTTATTTTAAAAATAAAACCCAGTATCTGTAAGGCGATTATTGGAGTTAATGCTACAGTAGCAATCATTCCCAGTCCATCTATTAGAATATTGGCTCCTTCTATTGCTTCAGCAGCGCCCTGAGTGAATGCCAGTACAAAAGTCGCAGTCATAGGGCCCGAAGCAACTCCGCCGGAATCAAAGGCAATTCCTACAAATAAACCGGGAACAAAATAAGTCATAATTATAGCAATAAAATATCCGGGTAATAGATAATGCCATAAATGAATTTCAGGAATTAATATTCTTAACATAGACAAAGCTACTGCAAAACCAAGACCTGTGGAAAATGCAATTAATACAAATCTTCTTTTTACATAACCGCTTGTGACGCTTTCTATCTGATGAGTTAATAAATGAACAGCCGGTTCGGCCAGTATTATTACTGCTCCCATGATAAAACCTATAAATACCAGAATATACTTGTTCTCCAGAGAGGCGATTTCATAGCCCATAATACTGCCAATCTCCATAAAACTTGCATTTACACCAAGCAAAAAAAATACGAGTCCTATAAATGTATAGAGAAGTCCCTTCAAAATTTTATTAAACGCTTTTCTGGACAATTTAAAAGAAATTTTTTGAAAAATTAAGAATATTATTAATATTGGAATGAGAGCCAGTAAAATTTCTCCTGAAACCTGGGGTAATTTACGAATAAAAGGCGCAAGAATTGAATATTGAGAGCTGACTATATGTTCAAGGCTACCTTTAAGTTCATCTGTTTTTGAAAAAACATTCATAACCATAACAGATATTATCGGTCCCGTAGAAGCAATTCCAATAAGGCCAAAACTATCTGATTCAGAAGCTTTACTATCTTTTTTCAATCCGGAAACACCTGCGGCAAGGGCCAGAATAAAAGGAACAGTCATGGCTCCTGTAGTGGCTCCGGAAGTATCAAAGGCTATAGCCAGAAACTCGGGTGATGTAAATAATCCTAAAATAAAAATTGCGCCATAGATAATGGTCAATATTTTATTCAGATGAATATTTTCAACTATTCTTACAAGCCCTAAAGTTAACATTCCTGCAATGCCCAGAGATACGACTATAATAATATTATGCCTGGCTATCTGGCCTGATGTTATCGAATCTATTTGTCCGGCAACTATATGGAGATCCGGTTCGGTAATTGAAATAGAAAAGCCCAGTATCAATCCGGCAATTATAAGTATCCAGATTTTATTCGTTTTAGTTATTTTTGAGCCTATCAGGTTACCTATAGGAGTAATACCGATTTCCACACCGAATAAAAATATGGATAAGCCAATAATTATAAGAAATGCTCCTATAAAAAATCTTATCAATACAATAGTTTCAAGAGATGCAACAGTAAAATTCAGAAGCAATACAATAATTATAACCGGAAGCACTATCAATAAAATCTCTTTGAATTTTTGAAAAAACAAATTCAATATATCTTACTTCCTTTCGGAGAAATTTTGAAGCTATTTATTTTTAGTCAAAATTAATATTCCCTCTATTTTATTTCTTCCCTGGCTTCTATGAGATTTATATCCAGAAATAGGGCTTTTTGAAAGGATCTTCTCGCCAGTTCAGGCTGATCCATTTCCTTCTGACATTTACCAAGAATAATATAGGCTTTTCCGTAGTAGGGATCTATTTCTACGGCTTTGGAAGCATAATAAATACCCTTTTCATAATTTTCATAAACATAATTTATTTTTGCCAGAAGATAACAGAACTGCGGTATATACTCTATCTGTTCACCATAGAAAAGAATAATTTGTTCTGCCTTATCCCATTTTTGAAGACCTATATAAGCTTCGCTCTGGAAAAGATGAAGATTTAGTTTTAGATTTGCATCTGCTACTATAGAGAGGGCAAGTTCAAATTCTTTCAGGCTTTCCTCATAGTAGCCGCCTTCTAAATAGGCTCTTCCGTATACCATATGGACTTTTGTGTCCATATAGGCAGTTCTCTGTGGATAGGGAAGAGGATTTAATTTGAGCGCCAGGATTTCTCTGTAATTGGGAGGGTAAGCTGCCATCATCCAGTAATTATAAAAATCCCATGTTGCCAGGAATTCTTCATATTTCATAATATAGTTATTCCCCAGGGCAGGGTCATGACATATCATTTCCCCCTTATTGTCATCATAACCTATAACTACTCTGAAGTGTCCGTAATTATCCATACCTGTCATACTGTTAACTACCAGGACAGGTATATCCTGACATATGTATTCTTTTATTTTTGTGAGATTTTGAACTTTATGAGTTATAATATTAAAACCTCTGGAATTTAGATAATTTTCTATGGAAAAAGGAAAGGTGGCATTAAAAAATGAAGAAAATACATCACGAACAAGGTCTGTCTGTGTTACTGTGCTTTCTTCATCCCAGTAGTGGATAATCATATAAAGAGTTGCTTCACCACAGTAGGAACTTCCCGGCGGCTGGGATTCATATGGAACTCCATAGATTATATGACTTTCAGGAAAAGAATTTTCTGCTGCTTTTACAGTAAAAATAACTGATAATATAAATATTAAAATATATTTGTAATATATAATATTATATTTTATATACACAGGAATTTTCATTATTGTTAAATTATTAGCTTCAGTAAAAATAAACCTTTTATGTTTAAAGCTATCAGCAATCAGCTTAAAGAAAACTGAGAGCTGAAAGCTAATAATAATTCGATAAAATTATCTAAAATCCTTTATAATTCCTGCAGGAGAAAAGTTTTATAAAATAGAATACTTAATAAGTTTTGTAAGGTATATTACAGGAGAGTGTTATGAATTTTATTTTTTCTTTATTGTTTATTAACTGGGAAATTTTGACAGTAGATACAGCTTTTCTCATCTGTTTACTTGTAGGTCTGGGTTATAGTCTTTTACAATTATTTATGGGAGGAGGACATGGGTTTGAAATGGGTGGAGGAGTGGATTTAGATGTTGGAAATGTAGACATTGGGATCGGAGGACATGAACTGGTTGATATACAGGATGTCCATATCCATGGTGGTGGTGGTGCAGATGCCAGTGGTGGAGTTGCAAGTCCATCTCCTTTTAATATGATGACTGTATCAAATTTTTCAGCTTCTTTTGGTGCTATTGGGCTTATTACTCGTATAGGTTTTAATACCTCCCCTATTGTTAGCATACTTATTACTACACCCATTTCTCTTATTATTGCTTATGCTTTATTCTGGTTTTTTTATCGTTTTTTATTTTCTCAGCAGGGTTCCAGTGTGGCATCTTATAATGAATTTAAAGGATTGACTGCTGAAGTAATTACTCCTATTCCTGCTGATGGATATGGTGAAATAGCTTATGTACTCCGGAATAGTAGAATGACTTCTCCTGCCAAATCATTAAATAAGAAAACCATAGGTAAAGGAGAGCTGGTGCAAATTTTTTCCATGGGCGGTA
This sequence comes from Bacillota bacterium, assembly GCA_022704525.1. Taxonomy (GTDB): domain Bacteria; phylum Vulcanimicrobiota; class SpSt-956; order SpSt-956; family JAKJGF01; genus JAKJGF01. Next base: position 9,665 of record JAKJGF010000022.1, read on the forward strand.
GTACTGCTTATGTTAAGATATTTGAAGAAGTTTCCAGTAAAGAGCAACCATCTCTTGAAGATAGGAGTAAGAAAGAATAAGTAGGATTGTTTATTATTCACCCGGAGAGGTGAAAATTAATAAAATTATTAAATAAGGAGTGATGTTATGAGTGGAATGAATATAGGGTTAATCATTCTCGGTGTGGTAACTCTTTTCATTGTGGTAGGGTCTTTTTTCTCATTCTGGGCTAATCGATATAGAAAGGTAGGCCCTAACCAGGTACTTGTTATATACGGAAGAAAAAGCAGACATCCCATAACGGGGCAGGAAATTGGATATAGGTTGCTCAGAGGTGGAGGTACTTTTGTGTGGCCTGTTGTAGAAAGTTATAAAGTATTTTCTATGGAGTTAATGAGTATAGATATTCAGACTCCTGAGGTTTACACAAAACAGGCTATTCCTATTCTTGTTGATGCAGTGGCACAGATTAAGGTTGAAAATACCGATGTGTCCATCGGTACAGCTGTGGAACAATTCCTTGATAAGTCTCCTTCTCAAATGGTTGATATTGCCAAACAGACTCTGGAAGGTCATCTCAGAGCTATTATAGGTGATCTTTCGGTAGAAGAGATTAACTCTGATCGTGATAGTTTTGCTAACCGTGTTCAGGAAGTATCGGCTACAGACCTTGCCAATATGGGTATGAAGGTTATTTCTTTTACCATTCAGGATATAAGAGATAACGTAGGTTATCTTGTTAACCTCGGTAAACCTCAGGTGGCAAAGGTAAAACGTGATGCCTCTATTGCTGAGGCCCAGGCACAGAGAGATGCTCAGATCGAATCTGCCCAGGCAAGAAAAGAAGGCCAGAAGGCTCATTTTGAAGCTGAAACCGAAGTGGCCCAATCTCAGAGAGATTACGAAATGAAAAAGGCTGAATATACTGCATCGGTAAACCTTAAAAAAGCTGAAGCAGATCAGGCCTATGAATTACAGAAAAATAAGAGTTTAAAACAGGTTAAAATTGAAGAGGTTAATGTTCAGATTGCAGCAAGGGAGAAAGCTATCGAGTTAGAAGAAAAAGAAATATCCAGAAAAGAAAAAGAACTGGAAGCAAGTATTAAAAAACCTGCTGCAGCAAAACAGTATGAAATTCAGACTCTGGCAAGTGCAGAACAATTCAGACTGGAAAATACTGCAAAGGGTCAGGCTGAGGCCAGAAAGGCTACAGGTCTTGCAGAAGCAGAGGTAGTTAAGGCTCAGGGATATGCCCAGGCAGAAGCAGAAAAGGCAAAAGGTATGGCAGATGCAGCTGTTATAGAAGCACAGGGAAAAGCAGAAGCTGAAGCTATGCAGGCAAAAGCTGAGGCCTGGAGAGCTTATGGTGAAGCTGCTATGATGCAGATGTTCATAGAAAAGATGCCAGAGATTGCAACAGCTATTGCCCAACCTCTTTCCAAGACTGATAAAATTGTTGTTATTAATAGTGGTGGAGACGGAGCAGGAGCCTATAAAGTTACCCAGGATATAACTACCATTATGTCACAGGTTCCTCCTGTCCTGGAATCTTTAACAGGTGTTAAGATGTCAGATATGTTAAACAAACTCCCGGGACTGGGAAAGACATCGGGTTCCGGGCTTGTTGATAGGCCTCCTGTTAAAAAGGTGATACCACCTGCTACTCCACCATCGAAATAGTATATAGTATAAGTGTACAGGACATGAGAGATTAAACAAAGTTTTTCATGTCCTGTTTCCTGATTTTTCTTAATTATTTCGTATCTTCTAATTGTACTTATCCTTTATCTGATTTTTAGGATAAAAGAAATTTTTATTTTGCAAAGAGGAGTTTTATACCTTCTTTGTAATATATATATAATAATTTTATATTCACAGAAACATTATGAAAACTACAATGCTTTTATGAGCTAGCAATTAATAAAGATTATCTACCAGGCTAAAAAAATTAAAAAATGAGGTGGCTTATGGCAGGAGTTATATTAAAGGATGTATGGAAGATCTATAAGGGTAATGTAGAGGTAGTAAAAAATGTCAGTATTGAAATAAAAGATAAGGAGTTTCTTGTGCTGGTAGGACCTTCAGGTTGTGGGAAAACTACTGCCTTACGTATGATAGCAGGTCTTGAAGATATAACCAGAGGAGAAATTTATATAGGAGACAGGAAAGTAAATGGTGTTTCTCCTAAAGATAGAGATATAGCTATGGTATTTCAGAATTATGCTCTTTACCCGCATATGAATGTTTATGATAATATGGCTTTTGGTCTCAAGTTAAGAAAAAATTCAAAGGAAGTAATTGAAAAAAGAGTTCAGGAAGCAGCTGAATTATTAGGAATAAGCCATCTACTCAAGAGAAAGCCTGCAGAACTTTCGGGAGGCCAACGTCAGAGAGTTGCTATGGGAAGAGCTATAGTTCGTGAACCACAGGTTTTTCTTATGGATGAACCCCTGAGTAATCTGGATGCAAAGCTACGAGTTCAGATGAGGGCAGAACTTCAGAAACTTCATCAAAGACTTGGCATAACTACTATTTATGTCACTCATGATCAGACTGAAGCTATGACACTTGGAGACCGTATAGTGGTTTTTAATGGTGGTGTTATTCAGCAGGCAGATACCCCTCTGGAGATTTATAAAAAACCGGCAAACAAATTTGTGGCAGGTTTTATTGGCAGCCCTGCTATGAATTTCTTTGACTTAAAACTTGTAGCAAAAGACAGTAATTTATATCTTGAAGGTGATAAATTTCAGCTAAGAATTCCCGGTGAATTTTCATCTCAGTTAGAATCATATATTAATAAAGAAGTGATTTTTGGTATACGTCCGGAAGACATTTATGACTGGGAATTTGCAAGAGATCCTTATGAAGATGCCAGTGCGATTGCTTCTGTTGATGTAACTGAACCTATGGGTTCGGAAATATATGTTTATTTAAGTATAGGAAAATATTCTGCAAATGCCAGGATAGATGCCAGTTCTTCTGTAAAAGTTGGAAAAGAAATAAAGATATTTTTTGATATGAATAAAATGCATCTTTTTGATAAGGATATAGATAAGTCATTGCTGGTAAGGGAGGCGTGAAAGGTGAGTATTTAAATACCGATTACCGATCACCGAACACCCATTACACATCACGCGTTACGAAAGAGGTTTATACGTATGTATATAGGCGTAATAGGCCAGTCACAATGCAATGAAGAAATTGCATCTATAGCAGAAGAAGTCGGGGAATTAATAGCCCGTAATGGAGCAGTAATGATATGTGGTGGTATGGGCGGTGTTATGGAAGCAGCTTCCAGAGGTGCCCGTTCTGCAGGAGGAGTAACCATAGGTATTCTGCCGGGTTTTTCCAGAGAAGAAGCCAATTCTTATATATCTATTTCTATTCCAACAGGCCTTGGTCCTGCCAGAAACCTTATTATAGTAAGGGCATCAGATGTGTTGATTGCCATAAGTGGAGGCTACGGTACTCTTACAGAAATTGCTTTTGCTTTACATTTTGGAAAACCTGTTATTGGTCTTTACACGTGGGGCCTTAATAGAGAAGGTAAGGATCTTCAGGATATCATGATTGTAAGGACACCCCGTGAGGCTGTCAGTAAGGCTATGGAACTTATTAAAGACAACAGGCAATAGCAAGATTTTGCTTATACTATAATCTCTCTTGCCTTATAAAGAAATGGAAAGATTATTTTATGAAGGTACGTTTTAATTATTGCTATGAAGAAGATATTGCATTTGCCAGATGGCATAAACTATCTTCTCAATATCCATTAGTTATAAAGATGAGATTTCCTGTATCTTTTTCTGATAGAGATATAAATTATTACTTAAAAATGCTTAAAGGTCAACCTGATGAGGAAAATAAACTGAAATCTGTTTTAAAATCTCTTCCGGAGCGAGATTCCATTCTTCTCCTTCGGTCCAGAGTTTTTTCTTCCGGTGATATAAAATATTCTGAAGAGCTTTTACATAAATTTATTTTTGCTCTCACAAAAGTTTCACCAAAGTTAAAAATGATTATTGCTTTAAATGAAGCAGTTCAGTTTATGAATGAGAACTCTCCTCTGTTAGATAGTTTAAGGATTCTGGAGAAGCAGGGTGTTAAGATTTACATCTCAGATAGTTGTGCAGAATTCTATAAATGTTCTAATACTATAATCATTGGAACATTGATTGATATTTATGATATATGTGGTTATATCCTCAATTCTAATAAGGTAATTTCTTTGTAAATTTTAGCCTAAAAAAATGCTTCAATGATATTTGTTATGTAATTCCTGTAAAATTTGACTGCTGACTGCTGATAGCTGAAAGCTTATAAAATAACTTTAGAAAAATATTGTAAATTAAATTCAGTAGTGTTATAATGGATAACACTTAAATTGTGGGGTCTTCCTACTCTGAAAAGAGTCGTCGGCCATAGGAAGGAGGTGTCGGGTTTTGAGAAATTACGAGTGTATGTATATAATTGATCCTGTAGTTGAAGAAGAAGCAATTGAACAGTTAACAGAAGCTATTAAACAACAGATTATCAACTCTGGCGGGACGATTATAGAAGTAGACTTCTGGGGTAAGAGAAAACTTGCTTATGAGGTAAAAAAACGGACAGAAGGAATTTATGTGGTTACAAAGTTTCATGGCGAATCCGGGATAGGCAACAAGTTATCTCATTATCTAAAAATCAATGATAAGATTTTACGTTATATTATAATTTTAGAGGAATAGAGGGAGGTGTTTTTTTTGTATAATAAAGTGGTAATGGTAGGACGTCTAACTCAGGATCCTGAATTGAAATATACTAACACCGGTGTTCCCGTTACCAAATATGGACTGGCTGTTAATAGAAATTTTAAAAGTGCTCAGGGTGAATATGAGACAGATTTCTTTAACATTGTGACCTGGAGAAAACTTGCTGAAATATCGGCGAAATATTTAAAAAAGGGAAGACTTGTATTAATAGAGGGAAGGATCCAGACCCGAAGATATCAGGCCCAGGATGGATCGCAAAGAACAGCTTTTGAAATTCATGCCGATCAGATGCAAATGCTGGAAACAAAGGGAACAAAAACAGAGGAAGCAGTTTTACCTGCTATCGGTAAAGAAGTAAAGGATTCTGCCCCTCCCATACCCTCGGATTTTTCTAATAAAGAAAGTAGTGATGATTTTGATAAAATGGGACCAGAAGATCTGGATTTTGAGGATGTCCCTTTTTAGCAAAAGTTTTTTAGCAAAAGTTTTCCTAAGGAGGTGTTAACTGTTTCCTCTAGTTTGATTGGGGAGACAGAGATAATTTGGCAACGAAGAAACAGAAAAAAGTTAAAAAACCCAAGAAAAAAGTTTGTTCCTTCTGTGTAGATAGTATAAAAAAAGTAGATTATAAAGATATACCTAAATTGCGGAAATATACTACTGAAAGAGGTAAAATACTTCCCAGAAGAATCTCCGGAAATTGTGCACGTCACCAGCGTATATTGACTATGGCTATTAAGAGAGCCAGAAGTATTGCTTTGCTTCCTTATACGATGGAATAATTTTCCCTAAGGAGGTGTAAAAGGATATAAAATGAAAGTAATTCTTGTAGAAGATGTTTCTAAATTAGGTAAGTTGGGTGATATTGTAAAAGTAGCCAGAGGTTATGCCCGAAATTATTTGATTCCCAGGAATATTGCCCTTGAAGCAACTGAAGGTAATATAAGACATATGGAGGAAAAAAAGAAGGTTCATGCGAAGCGTGCCAGAAAACGTATTCAGGAAGCTGTCAAACTGGTTTCAAAATTAGAAGGTATTAAGCTTGTCATTAGAGCACGTGTTGGAGAAGAAGGTAAGTTGTACGGTTCTATAACCAGTAAAGATATTGCAGAAAAGCTATTGAGCGATCATGGTATTGAAGTGGATCGCAGAAAAATAGTTCTGGATGAACCCATAAAAATAGTTGGACACTATAATGTTCCTATAGTATATCATAATGAAGCCAGATCCACTATTCTCCTGGAAGTTCAGGAGTTAATTGAAGATACAGTTCAGTCTTAGTCAATAGATTTTATTATCTCAATATCTTGCCGGAAGGATTCCTTTATATGCAGGGTGAATTCCTAAATAAGATCCCGCCTCGTAGTATAGAAGCTGAACAGGCTACACTGGGTTCTATGTTAATAGAACCTTATACCATACCCATAGCAACTGAGATATTACGGAGCGAGGATTTTTATATTGAAGGTCATCAGATAATTTTTAAGGCTATCTCTTCTTTACATGAAAAAGGGGAACCTTCTGATGTTGTTACCGTGGCCAGTGAGCTAGAACGTCTGGTTAAATTGGAAGAGGTAGGCGGTAGAGGATATTTAATTACTCTTGTAAATACAGTTCCTACTGCCGCAAATATTGAATATTATGCCAGGACAGTAGCAGATAATGGAATATTAAGGGAGATAATAAAAACCGGTACTAAAATTGCAGAATTAGGCTACAGTCAGGACGGTAATGTAGACGAGATAGTTGATGGTGCTGAAAGAATGATTTTTCAGCTCGGTCAGAGACACAGGGTACAGGATTTTATTCATATGGGTTCTGTCATGAAAGAGACCTTCAGAAAAGTTGAACGTCTCTATCATAACAAGTCTCATGTTACCGGTATTACAAGTGGTTTTCCAGATCTGGATCGAATTACTGCAGGGTTTCAACCAGGGGAATTAATTGTTATTGCTGCCCGTCCCGGTATGGGTAAAACTGCCCTGGCTTTAAATATTGCTCAAAGTGTAGCCATAGAAGAAAAATTATCTGTTGCTATATTCAGTCTTGAAATGAGTAAAGAACAACTTGCCCAACGTATGATATGCGCCCAGGCTATGGTGGATGCTCACAGACTCAGAACAGGTTATTTAAATAGTGAAGATTGGCCCAAATTGACTCAGGCCATGGCAGAACTTTCCGACGCATCAATCTATATAGATGATACAGCAGGCATAACAATAATGGAGATGAGAGCTAAAGCCAGACGTCTTAAGATGAGAAAGAACGTTCAGCTTATTATAATTGATTATCTCCAGATGATTACTTCTACTAAAAATCTCAATCGTAATGAGCAGATTTCCGAGATATCGAGAGGTCTTAAAAATCTCTCAAAAGAACTGGAAATACCTGTTATAGCTCTTTCACAGCTCAGCCGTGATGTAGAAAAAAGAACCGATAAAAGGCCTCAGCTTTCTGATCTTCGTGAATCGGGAGCTATAGAACAGGATGCAGATATGGTGGCTTTTATCTATAGAGATGATTATTATAATACGGAATCTGATAAAGTAGGAATTGCCGAGGTAATAATAAGCAAACAGCGAAATGGCCCTTTAGGTTCGGTAGAGATACTTTTTCTGAAGGAATATACAAAGTTTGCAAGTAAAGATAAATATGAACTGGTAGATGGATATTAAAGAAGCTATCAGCTATCAGCCTTCAGCTATCAGCTTAATTGTATTAACTGTTATGAATTTGATTATTATTCAGAATTGTTTTATAATATCACATAGTTAATAATTGAAATCTATCTGCTGACTGCTGAAAGCTGAAAGCTAAGACAGCTAATACGCCGATGTAGCTCAAGGGTAGAGCAGCTCACTCGTAATGAGCAGGTTGTCCGTTCAAGTCGGATCATCGGCTTTATATTTGTGAAAAGTGAAAAGTGAAAGGTCATCAGATAACTACTTATTATATCACCATGTATATTTTAGAATATTTAGAATAATAAAGTCAACTACAATATTTAACGCCTCATTTATCATTCTTCATTAATTAAATTTTCCCAGGAAAGGTCAGGACATTTCATACCATCAAAAAGAACTTCTTCATTCTCTTCTCCAATGAAGGTTACAGACTTTGAACCGAGAACAGTATAATTTTCTTTTAGGAGTTCTATATTCTCAAGACCTTCTATATGCCACCCTTCGGAAGAGAAAGGATTTTTTGATAGAGTCAGTTTTAAATTAAGTTTTCCTATTACTGCCGTCTGTGTATCTATTGCTACTATTGGTATGGAAGGATATTCTTTTCTTATAGCTTCTAAATGTTCAGGGATACCATATTCTTCATAATGGACCTGAATATTTCCCGGGAACATCTTTAATCCTTCGATTTTTCCCTGGAGGGTTTTACCTCTGGGAACATAGGAAATATTTTGTATTCCCATTACCATGGCCCCTGCACTGACTCCCATAAGAAGTCCTCCCCGTAAGACAAATTCCCTCAAAGCCTGCCTGAAACTTTTCCCATTGTTGAATATAAGTTGATTATAACGAAGCCCCGATATGGTGGAACTTCCTCCTCCAAGATAGATAATATCACTTTTATTCATATGTTCTTCAAATTTATTCAGTTCTTCTTCTTTTTCATAGTCCAGATGTTTTGAACCCAGAGATTTTAAACTGTCTTCCGAAAAATGATTGTTTCCCTCTTCTCCTTCCAGAGAAGGAAGTAAGAAGAATTCCGCTCTGTTTTCCTGCTCCAGGAAACCTGACAGCTCTTTTCGGGAACCACAGACGAAAATACCGGCCTTTACATCCTGGAGATTAAACTTCTCCAGAAGATAACGTTGCATCTTTCTGAAATACTGTATTTGTCCTTCCATTTCCAGACTCCCCGGAAGGAAGAGTACCCTGGTCTTTCTGTTTATGTGTCTTCTTGTAATCTCTGGGATAGCTTCATTATCAGGATAGAAGCCTTCAAAGAAGGCTTCATTTGCAGCACCGTGAACATAGACAAAAGGTTTTGTTATTACAGTGTAACAAGGTTCTTCTCCTATTCTTTTTACTGATATATTTGCAGAGAGAAATGTTTTTACCCTTTCTTCCTGTTCCAGAAGCTCGCCGTAGTATTTAATTTTATCCTTCTGATATTTCCATAGCTTATGGGAATATATGACTTGTTCATAGGGGAGATTATACTCTTTACAGTATTTTTCTACTGCTTCCAGGAGTGCTATATCTCTTTTCTGTTTTTCTTCTAATTCATAGCGACCGATAGAAGTATCGTGTTTTAAAAAAAGATTATATACAAGAAGTTTGTATAAGACTTTTATATAATTTTCAGGGAAGGCTTCGGGATAAGTTTTTAGATATAAATTGAGGCCTTCCTGAATTGTAAGACCTTTCTCTTTGATAAAACCTTCAATGCCGCTTTTTCCATCTTCTCCATAGAGTAGATCTTTTATGCCGGGCTGTTCATAGAGTTTAGGAAGATTATTATAGAATCTTTCAAGATTCCGGGGTTCAATTTCTTCTATACCCGGTATATCATCTTTAATCTTTTTTATTTCTTTTCTGATAAATCGCAGATTAAGAGAGAAATCAGAAAGGTTCCATATTTTTTGTCCTTCAGAGAAATGAAGTTCCAATTTCGGGTTACAGGCACCTTCTTTTCTATTTTTATCTTTACTATGACAGAAGTCTAATATTATCTTCTCCGGATCAATAAATACAGATTTTAAATCCTTTCTTTTAATTCCGTATGCAGGCAGATATTCATAGATATTATTAAGATAAAAAGAAGAAATCTTTTCATAATAATTCTCATCTATTTCTGTAGAAAGTAAGAGGTCATTATCAAGGGGAGAGATAAAGTATGGTTTTTCCGGTTCTAACTGGTCATAGTTTACATCAATTCTGAATCTGCTTACTATGTCACCTTTATCTAAATCCCTTTTTTCTACTACAAGCTGTACCCCCTGTTGTGTACGGGAAACTTCTCTGGAAGTCCTGGAAATAAAATCTTCTAACCCTTCTTTACTGGTAAATCCCACAAGTTCATCGTTAACAAAAGCACGGTAACATTCCTGATTTTCTGCAGAAGGATGGGGAAGAGAATATTTACCCTCTTTTATGAAATTCATAAATTTATCCTTATCAATATGTTCAATTCTGCTGATAGCTTTTTCAAGTTTAAGTATATTCATATGAATCTTTGCTACCCTGTCAGCAGAAAGATCTGGTCCCTGATTGCGGACAGCCCTGTAACGGCTTTTACATTTCTTAAGTTTTTCATAAAAGTCCTGACTCAGTCTGATATTGAAATACTCTTCCAGCAGGAATAGAGATTCTGTGGCTCTCAGAACAGCATCTTCTGCTACATGATTATTAAAATCATCAAAGAAGTATGCACAGGATGTATAGGCTCTTCTCATCCTGTTCCAGATACACAATAGTTGCCAGATGTCTTCTCTATCTCTATCTGATACGGGATAGAGTAAATGTTTTTCAAAGAACTCTTCTCTACAGGGGTATAGAGAAGCTTCTTCCACTTTTATGGCAGGATATATTTCTTTCAGATATTCAAATTTTTCTTCCTGTGGTATGGAGAGTTCATCCAGTCTGAATACCATAAAATCTGCCTTTGCTCTTACCATATCTTTAAAATGTGGATTTACTTTTTCTTTAAAGAGAGGAATAAGGGTATCTTCTATGAGCATTACTGCTTCTCTCAGATATGTTTGATAATCGGAATCACCAGAGTCAAGGCTGCCAAAGGCCCACCGTCCTGCGCCTCCTACCTTGATTTTATTGAATCTTCTTATGTCATAACAGACATTTGCACCTCTGTAAAGATCTCTTTTTATCTCTTCTTTTCTTTTTTTATTCAGAGGAAAGGTTTCTTTTTCCTTTAGTTTTTCTATCTCATCTTCTACTAAATATTCCCACTGATCATGAGCAACAGGATCAATGTTGCCACCCTGAAGTTTTCTTATTATCAATAGTTCCGCGTAGAACCTTATAATATTTTCATCACTGCTTCTTATTAAATCTTCCACATTTATACCTTTAAGTGCTGCAAAAGTTTTTATTTCATATCCTCCGCATGACCAGGATGTGGGGAAATCAGGAAGTTCTGTTTCCGGAAGAGACATGTCTTTACCTTCCAGTAAAGCCTTCATTTTCAGAAAACGAAGAAATCTGTTGGGTGTTAACATTATAACTGACGGGTGTTTTCTTCTGTATATCTCCAGTGGTAATTCCTTAAAGAAACCTGAAACATCTACATTACAGTGTTCCCATCGATGGTGGACAAGTTCTCCGTCATGGGCAAGAAGAATTAAGTGACCATAAGGTATATTTCTCAGGATGTGATTCATTGTAAGGTGTGGATTATCAGTAGTCCATTTGTCAAAGGAAAAATCTTTACTGAAAGGATGATAGTAAAAAACTTTCAGTTCGAGAGAAGATCCGTCTTCTTCCTTCCAGGTAAGTTTATAAGGTTTACCGGTATTTACAAAATAGGCAGATTGATCACTCCTTAATATTATAAAATCCACCCCTTCTTTTGCCAGCCATTTAGCATCTCTTATACTTATTGTGCACTCAGGAATCCATATGCCACGGTAATTGCCTTCTGGAAGAGGTCCGAAGACAAAATCTCTGTATTGAATTCCTGCCAGAATTTCGGCCCTTAAATCCTCTTCCTGTTTTATAAGAGGGAGTATCTGATGTGTATAGGTCTGGGCCAGAATTGGTTCTTTTTTGTCGGCTTTCCTTAATAGTTCCAGTAGTTCAGGTCTTTTTTTCCTGAACCATTCTAAAAGAGTTGGACCGATATTAACGGAATAATATCTATAGACCTTTGACATGGAGTTATAACATTCCTTACAGATTTTTTCATGGATATAATCGGCGAATTTTACATCATATCTATCAGGCTGGTAAAGATGATGATGATCTGAAAAGAATATGGCTTTTCCTGAGTAAGCCGCAATAGTTCTATTCAGTGTCTGACGGAATGATTCCCTGAAGGGTATAATAAGATCAGAAAGGTCTTCTTCTTCTACGAATTTTTGAAAATTTATAAGATCTTCAAGAGTGAGTCTGTCTTTTTTCTTAAATTGTTTTAGATATTCTTTTATAAGTGTAGCGAGTCCTAAATGTTCATCTTCAATACAGAGAAGTGTTTTTGTACTCTGTGGTTCTATAATCTCAAAAATTTCTGCCATCTGTTCATAAAGTTTCATAATAAATAACCTCCAAAATTTAAGAATAATTATTTTTTAACAGATTTCAGGGTTTTTGTCAAATATATTGACGTGAAAAGTTAAAGGTGAAAATTTGATTCTCACCTTTAACAGACTTCACTACAGAACTTTGTAGAACTACTCTATAGACTATTTAAGGTTTTTTTCAATACAATATTATAATTAAAAATACAATTATAGATAAAAAGATAATCTTTAATTTCAGAGAAGTTCTTCTGCTGACCTGAGCATGAGCAATGAATATGTTGAAATTTTGTAAGTCAGGTGAGATAAGGCTTTCTTTCGTCTCACGTTTCACGTCTCACGTCTCACGTCAGTAAGTAGGAAAATGTCATATATATATAGAATCTTTATATTCAGAATTCTAAAAAACAGGATAAAAAACAATGCAATTTCTGGATGTATTTAACTATCTTCCCGGAAAGGGGAAAATAATTTTTCTTTTTGTAATGATCCTTCTGTGTCTCTGGGTATATTTTGATGCGGAAAAGAGGGGGATTTCCGGCCTTCTGTGGGCCGGTATAGTTTTTTTATTCCCCATGGTTTTCCCTGTTTATCTTATTATCAGGCCAAAGTATTTTATAGCTTTTTGTAAAAACTGTTACAGAATACTTCCTCGTGATTCTATAAATTGCTATTTTTGTAAGAAAGGAATACCTCTTGAAAGAGATTATCCCCCTACTATGACAGGTTTTTTCAGGAGGTGGGTTTATCAGGTATTTCTGGATATTACCAGAACCTATCATCAGATAGTAGGAATAGGACTTTTCTTTTTTAAGAAGAAATTCTTAATGTTAAATATTAAATTACTATCTTTTTACTCCTGGGGTACATGTCATCAACTTGTTGCTACAGAAGGCCCTAATATAGATATTCCAATAGATACACTCACCTATGGAGAGACCCCTTTTTTAAGTGCCTGGAAGATTTTTGCACTGGCCTCTCTTGATAAAAAAGATGTTTTTTATGATCTTGGTTCAGGAACAGGACATATTGTCTTTTTCTGTAATATTTTATATGGTATAAAGTCAGTGGGCATAGATGCCATAACAGGCTTTATAGATTATAGTAATAAAATAAAGGAAGCCCTTTCTTTTGATAATGTTACATTTTGGGAAGGTAATTTTCTTGATGCTGATTTTTCAGAAGGGACAGTATTTTTTATAGTTTCCACTGTTTTTGACCCTGTTACAAGGGCAGAACTGGCTGAAAAATTTAAAACCTCTCCCGTCGGTACCAGAATAATTACAGTAACTCATATTATGGATGTACCTCATCTGAAAGTAATAGGTAAGGGTAGAGTTTTCTTCTCATGGGGATATGAGGATGTGTATCTTCACGTAAGAACGTGAGACGTGAATAGTGAAAAGAAGTTTAAAGTTTAGTGTTGATGGCTGGTTAATTTTAAATTCTCAACTCTCAATTATAAACTACCCATCACTCATTACCCATTTTACACATTACGAAATTAAAAGGATTCATTTTTCCACTGTAGAAATATACATTTGTCATTCTTTAATCAAGGTTCGGAGGAATTATATTAGTGTTTCCTGATAGATTGAAACCAGGTATAATACTTGATAATCGATATGAAATAAGGTGTTTAATCAAGGCAGGAGGTATGGGGGCAGTTTACGAGGCACTTGATCATAGATTTAATAAGACTTCCTGTGCTGTGAAAGAAATGTTACTAAAGAATCCGAATCCAGAGGAACAGCAGTATATCATTAAACGGTTTCAGAGGGAAGCAGAAATATTACATACCCTGAGACATGCAAATTTACCTGTAGTAAGAGATTATTTTACAGAATATAGCCGTTATTATATTGTAATGGATTATATAGAAGGCAGTGACCTCAGCTCAATAATAAAGCGTTTTGGAGCAATTCCCCAGGAACAGGTAATAGAGTGGTCAATTCAGATACTGGATGCACTGGATTATCTTCATTCTCAACCTACCCCTATAATTTATCGTGATCTAAAGCCCGGTAACATTATGATAAGAAATTCTGATAAAAGGGCAATGCTTGTAGATTTTGGTATAGCAAGAACTATTGAACTTGGAAGCGATACAATAAAAACCGTTGTAGGAACTCTGGTCTTTGCTCCTGAGGAATTATTACAGGGTAAAGTGGAACCCAGGTCTGATATATATTCTCTGGGAGGAACAATGCACTGTATGTTATCCGGTATAATCCCAACAGGGGCTTTTTCTTTTGAGCCTTTGAGACACCTTAAACCGAATGTTTGTGAAGAACTTGAATGGATTGTTATGAGAGCTCTTAAGATGAAGGCTTCCCAGCGATATGATACTGCAAAGGATATGAAGGAAGCCCTTGAGTGTATATCTAATCTAGATTTTGCAGGGGTTTCCAGAACAAATAAAATTACCGGCGAAAAGCAGATCCCCCTTTTAGTTAATGAAGCAACAATTTCGCTGGATAGTTATAATGAAGGTAAAGCTGTTCCTCCTACTGTTAAATCTCCTGAATTAAAAGGCACCATTCCTTCAGACCCGGAAATTATAGATGAAAAGATGACCATTAGAAAGAAAATAGAAATATCTGAAGATAAGGTTCAATTACCTGAAAAGAAATTATCAACACCTACAAGAAAAGTAGAATCTTCTGGAAAGAGTGTGAAAATTACTAAAGATAAAAAGGATTTTACCAGAATTTTTGTTTTATTTCTTGTTTTCACTGCTTTAATATTATCTTTAATTATAATATATGTTTCTTCACGTATATATAAAGCCTGTAATCTCTGCCAGAAAGGTCAGGACTTTTACAGTAAGGGAGCTTACGATGAAGCCATTAAATATTATGATTTAGCTTTAAAGATTAATCCTGATTATGTAAAAGCTCTGAATGGTAAAGGAATGGCCTTTAATAGTAAAAAAGAATATCATAAGGCAATTGAATGTTATGATAAAGCATTGAAAATTGCACCGAAAGATATGAATTTAATGTATAATAAGGGTTTTGCTTTATATAATCAGGATAAATATGATCTTGCTCTTAAGTGTTATGATAAGATCTTGCAAATTGATACTAAAAATGATAAGGTATTGGTACGTAAGGCAGATGTGTTATACAGTCAGGGAAAATATGATGAAGCTATAAAATGTTATGACAACGTCTTAACTTATAAACAGAATGATCTTTTTTCTCTGTATAATAAAGGTAATATTTTAAATGAACAGAGAAAGTATAAAGAAGCTCTGGAATGTTATGAGAAGGTTTTAGCCCTTGACCCTGATTACCTGGATACAAAAAATAAAAAGGAAAATGTTCTGAAAGAATTGGACAACTAACAATGTCATTATTCTGTGAGAAATGCGGTTATGAGAATAGTGATACAGCAAGATTTTGCCAGGGGTGCGGAGAAACTATAGAAATAGTTTCCCAGAAAAGCAGGCTTAAAGAAGGTTTTATTCTAGATAATCGCTATGAAATTAAACGACTCATTAAAGCCGGCGGTATGGGAGCTGTTTATGAGGCCTTTGATCATAGATTTAAAAAGGCATCCTGTGCAGTTAAGGAAATGTTGCAACCATCTCCTGATACAGAAGACCAGGAGTATATTCTGAAACGCTTCGAGACAGAAGGTGAGATATTACACAGACTCAGACATCCACACTTACCGGTAGTGAGGGATTATTTTTGTTATGAAAGCCGTTATTATCTTGTAATGGATTATATAGAAGGAGATGATCTTCAAACAATTCTTAAAAACTATGAATCTGAAGGAATACCTGAAAATCAGATAATAGAATGGTCAATTCAGATACTTGATGCACTGGATTATCTTCATTCCCAGTCTCCTCCTATAATTTATCGTGATTTAAAACCAGCAAATATTATGATTCGCTCTTCTGATAAAAAAGCCATCCTTATAGATTTTGGTATAGCAAGAACGGTGGGACCGGGAACAGAAAATACTATGACAGTTGTAGGAACTCTGATTTATGCTCCTGAAGAGTTATTACAGGGTAAGCCTGAACCAAGAACAGATATTTATTCCCTTGGTGCTACTATGCACTGTCTTCTTACAGGCATTGTTCCGCCTACAGCATTTTCATTTGAACCTTTGAGAAAGATTAACTCCGGCGTATCAGAAGAGATGGAAAAAATTGTCATGAAAGCTCTTGAGATGAAAGCTTCTGACCGATATAACAGCGCAAAAGAGATGAAGAGAGCAATTGAAGTTATGGCAGATCGTAATTCTCAGGAGGTTACTAAAGTTGTTACTGAATCTTCTGTCAGATTATCTACCGGGGAAATTGTTCGTCATGATAAAGAAACATCTTCCGGTAAATTAAAAACTGCTCAGACTTCTAAAGTTACGACCCCTTTACCGGCCGAAAAAACTTCAAAATCCCGAAAGATAGTTATAGCCGGTATAGTTGGTTTAAGTCTGCTGGCTTTTGTAGGATTGGTGGCGATAATAGTAATATTTTTTCTCATATCTGCTATTCTGTCTCCTGATTATTTTAAAAAAACTTCTGAAGAATGGTATAGAGATGGTAGTAAATTATATTCTAAAGGAAATTATGAGAAAGCCCTTGATTGTTTTACGAAAGCAATAGAACTTGACCATCATAATATATATGCCTTAAATGAGATGGGCATGGCCTTAGGTCAACTGGAACATTATGAAAAAGCAAATAAATGTTTTGATGAGATTTTAGAGATTGATCCGAACTATACCAATGCCTGGAATAATAAAGGATGGCTTTTACTCAGACAGAAAAAATATAATGATGCAATCAATTATTTTAATAAGGCTTTAGAATTTGATCCTAAAAATAAATTTGCCTGGTATAACAGGGGATTAACATTATTTTATCAGGGAAAATATGACCAGGCCATTAAAGATTTTGATAATACCCTGAAGGTTGACACTAAATATGCCTATGCCTGGTACTATAAAGGCCAGGCTTTATCTAAACAGAAAAAATATAAAGAAGCCCTTCATTGTTATAATAAAGTTTTAAAGATTAATCCTTATTCTGAAGATGCGAAACGCGATAAAGATGAATTAGAAAAAATCTTAAATAAATAGAGATAGTTTTATTGTTCCATTATCTTCTGAAGGGTTTCCATTAATTCATCCACCCTGTAGGGTTTCTGAATAAATCCGGATAGTCCCTTCCCTGAAAAACGATCCGTAGCTTCCTGCTCATTATACCCACTTGAGAGGATAACCTTTATATTACTTTTTACACGCCTTAATTCACGATAAGTTTCTTCTCCATCCATATCTGGCATAGTCATATCCAGAAGAACTGCATTTATTTCTTCTTTATGACTTATGAATATCTCTATTCCTTCCCTGCCTCCTTCAGCAGTTATTACATTAAATCCCAGTTTATTTAACATAGCTTTTGCAACTGTGCGAACTGTTTTTTCATCGTCAATAACGAGAATAGTTCCTTGCCCACTCCATAATTGCTGTTTAGTTTTTTCTTTTTCTGTGTCTTCAATTTGTAATTTTATTACAGGAAACATTACCTTGAATGTTGTACCCCTGAGGGGTTCACTGTAAATCTTTATAACCCCTTTATGACTTCTTACTATTCCAATTACAGCTGCCAGACCAAGTCCTCTTCCTGTGAATTTTGTTGTAAAGAAGGGATCAAAAATTTTATTCTGTATTTCCTTTGTCATACCACAACCTGTATCTGCAACTTCAATATATACATAAAGACCTTCCGGGAGATTTTCATCAAGATAACATTCTGAGAGATATGCTCGATCACAGTCCATCATACCTGTGGTTACAGCAATTACACCACTTCTTTCTCCTATTGCTTCAGAAGCATTTGTAATGAGGTTCATAATTATCTGTCTTATCTGTGTTGCATCACCTTCAAGAGGAAGAAGATTTTGGGCGAAGTTATATTTCAGTATACATTTTTTTGAGATAGAGACTTCCAGAAGATGTGACATTTCTTCAACTATTTCAGATAGTTGAAGTTTTTGAACCATAAACTTACCTTTTCCTGAATAAGCAAGCATCTGTTTTGTCAGCTCTGCAGCTCTTTTTGCTGCAGTGACAACATTTTGAATGCTTTCTATAGCCGGTGAAACAGGTGAAATATCCATCAGTGCCAGATCTGCATATCCAAGAATACCTGTTAATATATTATTGAAATCATGGGCAATACCACCGGCCAGAACCCCCAGACTTTCAAGCTTCTGGGTATGCTGAAGTTGGGCTTCCAATTTTTTTCTTTCTTTTTCGGCTATTTTACGTTCCGTAATATCACGAATAACAGCCAGAACTTTGTCTTTATCACAGAGGGCAAGACGTTCTTCAAAATATTTATCCTTCCCATCTATAAAAAGGGAATATTCCAGATATTGAGTTTCTCCGGTTTCTAAGGCTTTCTTGTAACAGGTTATATATGATTTTACTATTTCTTCAGGCATTACATCACTTATATGTTTTCCCATAAACTCCTCAGGAGGGACATATAGAAGAGAAGGGTCATTTGTATTATAATCTACAAAGACTCCATTTTTATCAAGTATAAACATAAAATCAGGTATTGCCTTCAGAAGAGCCCGATTTCTACTTTCACTTTCCTTCAGAGCTTCTTCAGCTTTCTTTGTTTCTGTTATATCAAAGATGACTCCATCAATATAAAGAGGTTTTCCATCTTCTCCATATACAGGTCTGCTTCTTTCGAGAAAATAACGAAGAAGTCCTTTTTTACACATCAAACGATATTCAATTTGAAAGGGTTTATTATCTCTTATGGAATTATGAATTATTTTTATTATATCTGGCCGATCCTCAGACAAAATTAAAGGGTCTATATAGGAAACTTCTCCTTTCCTCAGTTCTTCAGGCTTAAATCCTGTCATAGTTTCAAGCATATTATTAAAGAATTGCATTCTGTAATTTTCTTTTATAAATATTCTGTAGACAATTCCAGGTAGATTTTCTGTCAAAGTTCTATAGGAATATTCACTGTTTCTTAAAGCCTCTTCTGATCTTTTAAGTGGTGTAATATCAGAGATAAAACCTTCCAGTGCCAGAAGTTCTTCTTTGTCACTAAATATTCCCTGTCCCTGTTCCCATACATATTTTTCTTCTCCACAGGAAGTTATAATACGATATGCCATCTGGAATGGTTTCTTTTCTTTTACTGCATCTTGAACCTGATTCCAGACAAATTCACGATCCTGTGGACGGATAATATTATTATAAGAGATCTTTTTATTTCCAATCAGATGGGAAGGTTTATAACCGGTCAGAGAAAAACAACCTTCACTTAAAAAATCCATTGTCCAGTCTGTATCATTTCTGCACCTGTATGTCATACCCGGAAGGATGTTCATTAGAGTGGAGAACTGTCTTTTGAGTTCAATAAGCTCTTTCTCTGATTTTATTTTTTCTCTTTTTATTTTTAATTCACCCAATTCCCTTTCAATAACAGGTAGAAGGCGTTTAAAATTGTCTTTAATAATATAATCTCTGGCACCGGATTTCATGACTTCAACAGCTATATCTTCATTTATGATTTCAGAGATGATAATAAGAGGTATATCCAGGTTGTTTTCTTTCAGTAGATTCATTATCTTGAGACTATTAACTTCAGGTACAGAGTAATCAGCAATAATAATATCCCGGGGTTCTTTAATAAGAGCCTTCACTATAGATTCAGGATCGGAAACTATCTCATATAATGTTTTATAACCTCTGTGATTTAATTCCCGGATAATCGACAGAGCATTATCTTCTGAGTTCTCTATGAGGATAAGGTTTATGTCCATGGAAAACCCTCTCTTTTGTTACTTTGCCTTGTTTTTTAGATACTATTGATTACTGCTCATTAGATTTGCTGTTTGTAAAAAATGTCACTTAATTAGTATACACTTTTCTTCTTTATAAGTCAAAATTTGTTTTTCTGTGATTATTTCTCTTCTCTGGCTATTACATTCCAGGTAAAGGCAAACAATATTGTTGCCAGGGTGGAACATATAATAAGCAATAAAAATCCTCCATTCCATCCATATTTATCTACAATATAACCGGGACCCATCCTGATACAATTAGTAATTAAAAAAGAATATAGAGAAAAGATAAAAAAAATTATTATGAATTTCATTTTCATATTTTACTATTCACTGTTGAATATTAGATCCTTTCTTGTTGAAATAGATAATTTGAATTTTGTTTATGCTATACAGGTGTGATATAATATATTATAGATAGTTTAGAAATCTTGTAATGCGTAATGCGTGATGTGTGATGCTTAGTACGGCAACAGGTAAGTTAGTATCCATCTCACAGGCCTGTTCCTGTCCGGGCTCTTACGCAAAATCTATGATCCTGTTACAATGAAATCTGTTATTACAGAATATACAGTTTTGCATTTATTTAAGTTATAACTTTCTCCTTTGACGGCATATCTTTTGCTTCAGAGCCCGGACAGGGACAGGTGTGTATATTTAAAATTTTTTGGATACTTTTTTACCTGGAGCGGTACTTAGAAAAACGCATTACCCATCAGGAAACAAGAATTATGTTAAAGGAGTTTTATGAAGAACATCTTAAAATTGCTCATAGAGAAAGAAGTTGAGAAAAAGCTTACTTCTCTTTCAAATAAAGTGCCGCCTCCTCCTAAAAGACCACTTCCTCCACGCATTGAAGATGAAAATGGAGAATGTGAGAGAGACTATCAGGACGGAGATACAGGTAAGATACTGTCTGATATGAAGAACCTTAAAATGGTATTATGGGAAGAAGATATGAAAAAAAGTAAAAGGCATAAGTTTATGCCGGATAATTCAGGCATGAAAAGTGAAAAGTGAAAATATAATATTATACCTTTCACCTCTCACCAATTATTAAGGAGGTTTATAAATGAGTAAAATCAATGAACAGCTTAGAAATGAACATTTCCTGTATAGTAATTGTGGATTACTATACAGAATGCCCTCTGAGTTATTAGAAAAATATATCTTATCTTATGATGAACAGGAAGGCAGAGATACCTTTAAAGAAGTAGTATTTGACGAAAAAGAGATCTATGAAGTACCTTCTCATATACTATATGATTATATAGTATCTGAAGAGGAGAAATTACAAATCAGATCTGAACTACTGAGTTTGAAAATAGAAGAAATTGACCCTGTTAATCTGGATAAAATTTGTTTATTTGTCTTTGATTATCTGGCTTTGTCTTTTATGGAAGAAGTAGAAGTCTCAGGATACGGCTCTTCCATTGATATTGCCTCTGAAGTTAATAAAAAACTTAATACATCCAGATTGAGTAAATCTCAGATAAAAACTAAAGCTACTGGCTCTCAGGAAGGGAGAGATAAGAATATTTCCACAGCGAAAGATACACAAAAAAATATAACCCTTATTAAGAATACACTCCAGGACAGAAGTCTTTTATCTTCTGATGCTCTAAAGGCAAAAGAATCAGGTAATTCAGTGGATACTCTTGGAGATTTTTCCAGTAATCTTGCCAGTATAGCCGGTTTTACCGGTGAATCTTCTAAGGATAATCTCTTATCACATAAAGAAGAAAAATCTGCCTCTGCCAGTACCGGTAAAACAGTTAAAACAGAGCCCGACGGAATTGATCGTCAGGGTGCCAGGGATATGGCTCAAAAATTTATTGACACATTGCCTCCGAACCTCCGGGGACCCCTTAAAGATGCACTTAAAAAAACAGGCCAGAGCGCTATGAGTATGGGAGATGCTGCCCGTTTTCTCTGTTCTATGGATGAAAGGTCATTAATGCTATGTCTCCAACCTCTTCTCAGATCAGGTATAAAGGAATTTGAACAGCTCGCCCATGCTATAGAAAATGCAAGAAAATTATTTAAAAATGCCTTTCAGAATAATAATCAGGAAGCCTTTAATCTTGCTATGCAACAGATAGGGGGCCCTGCAGGTTTAATAGAAATTTCCAGTAAACTGGCAGGTATGACAGAATATCACTTTGAACGTGAGAAAGACGGTATTTTTTTTGATAAACCTTTTACTGATGAAGAAAAAGAAAAGGTTGATCTGAGAAATGATGTCAAAGACAATGGTAAAAGATTTAGAGATTCCCTTAAAAGTGATAAAATGACTCCGGATTTAATGGCTCAGGTTCTGGGGTCTCTTACTATTTACGGACTGGGAGGGAAAAATCCGAATATTGTAAAACCTGTAGTAGCTACAAATACAGCAAAAAATACTGTAAAAGTAGTGGAAGAGTCAGTAGAAACAGTAGAGAAGGTAATTTTAAAATACGGTGATGATGCAGATGATTTTTTCAATACTCTGAAAAAGCTTAAAAGTTTTGTCATGAAAAACCCTGCAAGAATTGCAGAAATTGGCGTTGACTCCGTGGGAATTGCTTTTCTTATAATAGAAGGAGCTATGATTTATTCTCAAATGGCTTCAAAGAGTCCTTTAATGTGATTGGAACAGGAGAATTATTTTTAAGCATTCAGCTATCAGCTTTCAGGAATGAAAATCAATTAAATGTCTTATTAAAATCGTAAAGCGTAATGTGTTATGCGTGATTGAAAGAAACGCATAATGCTTTTTGTGACAGTTATTAATAGTTTTCTTAGACTAAGTACGGCAACAGGTAAGCTGGTATCTCTTTTCTGCCATCGATTTCTATACTTCTGAGTACATTTGCTGGAACTGGTTTGTTTATTGTATAATTACTCATCTTTTTTTATCTTATCCTTTTAAATTTTCTTAAAAGATTAAGGATTTTTTTTTCTCTTTGTTATTTTGTAAAAGGAGATTTTTTAGTCAATGTTGAAGCATACCCTGGCAGGTCGGTTTCACGAAATGAAAGAAGGATGAAAAAATATTTGTCAAAAAATTTAACAGGGAGGTATTTTTATGAACACAAAAATTTATATTATAATAATATGTCTGTTTCTATTGATTTCCTTTATGACAGCCTGTGGCGGTGATAGTAATAATATTACTTTATTGATTACTCCTACTCCGACCGATATGCCTTCAATGGTACCAATTACAGGAGGAACTTTTAATATGGGCAGTACCATCAAGACATCGGAGCAACCGGTTCATAAGGTTACAGTAAGTTCATTTCGTATGTTTACATATGAGGTGACAAATTCAGAATATGTATTGTTTTTGAATTCTCTTGGCAATCATACAGAGGGAGGAGTCAGCTGGATTAAGATTGTAGAAGATTATTACCAGGGCATAACAGAAGGATCTGATGGAGGAACATTTTCTGTAAAGTCCGGTTATGAATCCCGTCCTGTTGTATATGTATCATGGTACGGAGCAGTAGCATACTGTAACTGGTTGAGTGAACAGCACGGATTAACTCCCTGTTACGGACCAATAAATAACAGGGGAGATGACCCATCTGTATGGAGAACATTAAATGGATACAGACTTCCTACTGAAGCAGAATGGGAATATGCATGTCGCGCCGGAAATACTGCAGATTATTACTGGGGTGAAGCAAGTCCTTCTGCATCTATAGCTAATTATGCATGGTACTGGGATAATGGTGAAGAGGGATATGAAAATGAAGTTAACCCGGATGATCATGGCACAGGAAAGAGGAACGGTCATAATGTAGGTCAGAAACTTCCGAATTCTTTCGGACTCTATGATATGAGCGGAAATGTATGGGAGTGGTGCAGTGACTGGTATGATGAAGCTT